>CANORX010000138.1 GCA_947569225.1 uncultured Clostridia bacterium | reverse complement strand
TTAAATTTTAAAAATGGAAAGAAAATCGTGTCTAAAAACTTGACATAAATCCAATTTAGAACAGTTCCAACTCCTGTCCTATATATTAGCACAGAAATGTGTGGAAATCAAATTATGGATAGAATAGATAAAATGAATTTAAAATTTAGTGATGATAATTTCCAATTTATAGAGCAAAACCCTAATGAAAGAAAACTTAATTTAATGGACTTGCAAGTACAATTTCATAAGTTTGCTAATAAATATGATGGTAAGTTTATTATTATAGATATGTTTAATGGAATTGAATTTAATAGTAATTATGATTTAAATAATTATCAAGATATGGGAAGCTATGTATTTCCTAAATTAAGAGAGATTTGTAGAACGTATAATTTTACAATTCTTATAATACATCATTTAAATAAAAATAATACTTCATTGGGTAGTACTGCGATTGATGGGTCAATAGATGGTAAGATAACTTTAAAACAAGATTCTAATATAAGAAATAAGATATTATTTAATTATGAGAGTAGAGATTATGAAGGATTTGATTTAGTGCTTAAGAGGAGTAATAATTTACTTTTTGAGGTATCAGAGGTAGAAAGTGAAGATTTGAATTACAATATATTAACTTTTCTAAATTATGCTATTAAACAAAAAGAGTTTACATTTACTACAAGTGAGATTACAAGTAAATTAAATTTGGTGATGCTTCCCTCAACGTTTGGAAAATTACTTAATAGTAATATAGCGAATTTAGAAAAAGAAGGACTTCATATAGAGCAGAAGCGAACTAATAGTGAACGACAATATACTGCTATATATAAAGAATCCTTATACGACAATGAATAATTGTCCACATTGTTTGTAACATTACACCTTTACGTTAGTTTAGGTGTTTTGTGAAAAACAAGCAAAGGGTTTTTAGGGAGTTTCTCCCTAAACTCACGATTTGGGCTATGCCCTAGTGAGAATAGGTCATAAATGACCTGTTTTAAGAAAGGAGAGATGTTATTGTTTGATGGTAAGCAAGTATTACGAGTGGAAACTAAATATAAACAAAAAGATTTGTTTAATGTGGGTAAAGAGGTGACAGATAGAAAAGGAACTGGTAACTATGATAAAGATAGAACACAGTTTAATGTAGAGTATGTATCTATGAATGAGAGAAATTTATATCAAGAAGTTAAACAAACTTTAAATAAAAGAAATATAGAGTATTTGAATAAACCTAATACTAATCTACTAAATGGTATAACGTTTACAAGTGGAAATGAATTCTTTGAGAGTTTAGGTATGAAGTTTGTTGATAGTGGTAGAGTTTATCACACTGGAGATAAAAAAGGTCAAAAAGTAAAAGTGCCTTATATAAAAATAAAAGAAGATATTCCACAAATTGTTAGTTATTATTTTGATAGTTGTATGGACTATTTGAAAGAGTTTGTAGGGGAAGAAAATATAATTCTTGCTCAGATACATTATGATGAAGATACACCGCATTTACAAGCGTATTTCTTGCCAGTAGTAAATGAAGTTAAGAGAAAGTGTTATGTAAAAGATAAAGATGGAAATGTAGTTAAGGAAGAAGTAAAAAACAAAAGTGGTAATATTACTATAGTGCCAAAGTTAAAAAGAGATGGTAATGGAAAAATAGTATACGAAACTGTGAAAGGTAAGTTTTTAAATAATGATCAGTTTTGGAAAGATAAAGGTGGTGCTAACTCTTATGCTAAAATGCAAGATAGTTTTAATAAATTTATCAGTGAGCGAGGTTTTAAGTTAGATAGAGGTAATGTGGGTGCGAATATAGACCGTAAGACTAAATTAGAGTATCAAATAGAAGAAAACAAGGCTGAATTAGAAGAAATAAGAAAAGAAAAGGATTATGTCTTAAAGATAATAGAAAACTCTAAAAACTCCATAGAAAATGCCTCTAAATCAATTAGTAAAGATGTCTTAAATCCAAAGAAATTTATTGTAGGTTATAACTCAAATGATGTTGATAAACTTATTAATTATTCTAAGAATTTGGAACAAATTAATATAATTCAAAATAATGAAATTAAAACTAAAGGTATCACTATTGAAAAACTAGTAGAAGAAAATGAGAGATTTAAAGACAATAAGGAACTTATTAAAAGAAATGATATTATTAGAGAACAAAAGGCTACTATTAAAGAACAAAATAAAGAAATTAATCGTTTAAGTAGTTTAGTAGATATATTAAATCATAATATTGAATCATTAAAAATAAAGTTTGAAAAAGAAGTTGATAAGTGGAAAAGAATTTTAAAGAAGGTATGTAAGGCTATTGATAAAGTTTTGGACATAAAACCTAAGTATGAGTTAGAAGATTACGAACGATTAGCAGATGCAATTAATTTAGATTATTATGATTATAAAAATAATAAAGAAGAGAAAAAAGAAAAAGATTTTGAGATAGGATTATAAGAAAGGAGTTGATAGTTTGGTTTATCAAGAAAAAGATAAGAAAAAATGGACCCAAGATGGAAGAAGTTGGTTTTTTAGGTGTTATTATGATGATGCGTTTGGAGAAAGAAAACAAAAAAAGAGTCAAAAATATTTTAAGAAAAGTGAGGCTCAAAGTGCAGAAAGAGAGTTTTTAAATAGTATTAAAAAAACATCTTCTGTATTATTTTCTGAACTTAAAAAAATATATATGGAAGATTATAAATCCAAAAATAAGTATGAAACATATTTAGATACTAATAATAGAATAGAAAAACATTTAATTCCAGTGTTTGGAGATACAAAAGTTTCATATATAAGTTTGAATCATTTTAATGTTTTAAAAGAAAATATAAGTCATTTAGATATAAAGACTAAAAATTCAATTATCACTTACTTAAAATCAATATTACAATTTGGTGTTGATAATCATGATTTAGATATACCAGTATTACCCAAAATTAAAACAATACCTAGAGGGGTAACTCCACCAAGAAAGTATAATATTTGGGATGTAAATCAGTTTAATAAATTTATTAGTGTAGTTGATGATGTTTTATATAAAGCATTCTTTACATTACTTTATTATTCAGGATTACGTTTAGGTGAGGCTTTAGCATTAACTTGGAATGATATAAATGGTAATATTGTGACTATTACTAAAAGCTGTAATAAGAGATGTAAAAAGATAACTCTACCAAAGACAAGTAATTCTTTTAGAGAAGTTGATTTGCCAAATGTAGTTGTAAACGCATTAAATGTCCTTTATGAACAAGAAAAAGATATAATTGATTTTAATAATAACTTTTATATCTTTGGTGGAGTTGAACCTATTGCTAGAACAACATTATCAAGAGATAAAGATAAATA
>CANORX010000137.1 GCA_947569225.1 uncultured Clostridia bacterium | reverse complement strand
ATTTCCATACCTATTAAGGCTTCTTCAAATCCCGGAATAAATGAATGACTACCTATAACTAAAGGATAATCTTCACCCTTACCTCCATCAAAAGCTACACCATCTTTAAAACCTTCATAATCTATAGTAGCTTCATCTCCTTCAGCTACACTTCCTTCAGTTTTATCTTTTAGTTCTACAAATTGTTCTTTTAAATGAGTAAGCTCATGATCTACTTCTTCATCAGTAACCTTTACTTCTTCTTTCTTTATTCCAAGATTTTTATATTCACCTAATTTAACTTCAGGTTTTTCTGTAATAGAAAACACTACTTCTAAATGGTCTTTATCAATAGATTTAACATCTAACCCTGGTCTACAAGCAATTCTCAAATCTTTATTTTCTTTAAGCATCTTATCATAAAGACCTGGAATAGCATGATCCACTGCATCCATATATAAACTCTCTATACCAAATTTCTTTAAATAAACATCTTTAGGAACCTTACCTTTTCTAAACCCTTCAACTTGAACTTCATTCTTTTTATGTTCAAAAACGTGGTCTAAAATATCTGTCCATTCTTTCCCTTCAATTTTAACAGTTATCTCTTTTTTCATATTTTTCCTCCATGACATATATTTTAACACATTAATATTATAAATTCCACTAAAATAAACTAAAAATAACATAACACTTAGCTATGCTACATTTACTATTTTCACCTTATAAACCCCATCAGGACTACTTACTTCAACTGTTTCTCCTATTTTATGATTAAGTATAGCTGATGCTATAGGGCTCTCATTTGAAATTCTGTTATTAAATGGATCTGCTTCCTGACTTCCTACTATTCTATATTCTTCAATCTCGTCATCACCTTCGTACTGTAAACTAACAGTACTACCAATAGTAACAACACCTTCCTCTTGTCCTCCATCTTCAATTATAGTCGCGTGTTCTAAAATATACTCAACCTCTTTAATACGTGACTCTAACTTAGCTTGCTCATCTCTAGCTGTATCATACTCAGCATTCTCACTCAAATCTCCTAAAGCTCTTGCTTCCTTTAATGTATTTAAAACTTCATCTCTCTTTTCTGTCTTAAGAAAGTTAAGTTCTGTCTCTAATTCTAAATAACCTTCACTTGTTAAAAAAAACTCTTTTTGTTTCATTTGTTATCTTCTCCTTTATTCAGTCTATAATTTTACAATATAAATATTACTTTGTCAACAAAATTGGCACTCTAATTATATCATATTTACGTACCTTAAATGGCACTTTAATTTTAAGTCTTTCCTGTGGATGTTTCGCTTCATTAACACTTTCTAATTTATCATTAATAAACTCTTCTACCTCAAACTTCCTTGCCTTAGTATCAGGACCAAAAACTTCTACAGTATCTCCTACCTTAAAATTATTTCTTTGCTCAATAATAGCATAACCATCCTCTTCATCACTAATAACCAAAGCCAAAAAATCTTGATTGGACACTTCTTGCCTACCAGTATAATATTGTTCATCAACTAAAGGTTCTTTATCAAAAAACTGAGGCACATTATCCCTATTAGAGACTCTACTAAGAACCTTCTTATAATAAAGAATATCATCTTCACTTAAATTTCCTTCATTAACCAAAGTAACTATACTTTTATATGCATTTACAACAGTGGCAATATAGTACAAACTTCTCATTCTACCCTCAATTTTTAAAGAAGCAACACCTAACTTAACCAAATCTTCCACATAATCTATCATAGAAAGATCCTTAGAACAAATTTGATAATCATTATTATCATCCATACTAAAAGAAAACCTACAAACTTGTGAACATCCCCCACGATTAGAATCTCTATTAGTAACATAATTAGACAAAACACATCTTCCACTATAACTAGTACACATCGCGCCATGAATAAAAACTTCTAATTGAATATCTACATTTTCAAGTATATCTATAATATCTACTCGAGAACATTCTCGTCCTAAAACCACACGTGTTGCTCCCAAACTTTTCCAAAACTTAACGCTCTCTTTATTAACACTAGACTCCTGAGTACTAATATGTATCTCTGGTTTTAGCTTTAAAGTATTTATTCTCTCTATAACAGCCATATCACTAACTATAAAAGCATCTACTCCTGACTCACTTAAAGCTATCAAATAATCATCTAACTTTTCTAAATCTTCATTATGAAAAATAATATTTACTGTAACATAAACACGCTTATTTAGTTCATGTGCAAACTCTATAGCTTCCTTAATATCATCAATACTAAAATTATTAGCATTAGCTCTTAAACTATAATCGTACCCTCCTATATAAACAGCATCAGCGCCATACCTTAAAGCCCATTTAAGTCTCTCTAAATCTCCAGCAGGACTAAGAATCTCAGTCATTTCAAATCACCCACCTTATATCCTATCTTATTTTTCATAAAATAATTATCTACTCTAACGTACTCACTAATATTACTATCATTATAATATTTCATTACAATACTTGCCTCTTCCTCACTCATATTATTAAAATTAATAATAAAATTAAAACCAGTAAGTTCATTCATAAATTCATTTCCACTAAAAATATTATTATCAAATATAACTGTACCATATTTCTCTTCTTTAACTATCAATTCTTTCTTACTTACATTTTCAACAATTAATTTTTTAAAATCATCACTTTCTATATTCTTATAAGTATAATAACTATTTACAAGCTTTCTCTTACTATACATAAGCATATTTTTATTTATAAGAAAATAAAACAACTGACTACTTGTATTAGCTCTTACTTCTTTTAATTCTTCTATAGTTAACTCATTAGAAAGAACCACTTTATCTATATTACTTCTTTTAAAATAATTTACACTTCTATAATTACTAATAATATGATTTTGATTAATAACTATACGTTCCTTATCTATTAAATTTACAAGACCTAAATCTTCTATAAAAAAATATTTAACAGAGTCAAGATTACTTATAATTTCTCTAATATTATTAATATCATCTTTATGCAAAAACTTATTAATTATAACACTAACATCTCTTACACTTGATAACTGTTTAATCTCTTGAACACTAAAATAAACATCAAAACCAATACTATAATCCTCTAAAGGAAGTATTAACTCTTCATTAAAAACACTTACATCCTTTTTATTAGGAATCATAAAAAATTTATTCACTTCATGTCACCTCACAAACAATAAAATAAGTCCATCTCCCTTATTAACCTTAATAACTTTAAACTCACTCTGAGTTTCCAAATAAACCAAAAATTTTTCTATCTTTTTAACCAAACTTCTTAAATTCCTAGATTTTATAGTATCACTTTTACCAACTAAACCATGAAAATCAACATTATCTATAATAATTACTCCTG
>CANORX010000136.1 GCA_947569225.1 uncultured Clostridia bacterium | reverse complement strand
AAAAAAACAAAAACAACAAAACAAAAAAAAACAAACAACACAAAAAAAAAAAAAAACAAAACAAAACAAAACACACAAAAATGAAAGTATTTGTGAAAACAAAACAGGAATATTTAACATTAATACCAGTAGTAAAAAAAGCATATCACTATCACTAAACAAAAAATATGAAATAATATTTACACATACAAAAAATCTAGAAAATAACTTATATGAAAATATAGAAATGGAAATATCTATTAGTGCAGAAACAGCAGTATGGCGGGTTACAAAACAAACTATTAATGAAGAAGGCTATTGTTATAATTACAACACAAATTTTTATGCTTTTAATAAAAACAATGAACCATTAGCTCTAAACAATGAAGAAGAACACAAAGATGAAGATTTCTATATGATGTTTGGAGTTCCAATAGAAAAAGTGAGATTTTTAAGAACAAACTTTAGCTCTAATATAGAATACATAAACGAATGTAAAAAAGAACAAATTAAAAAGTACAAAAGTGAAGCACAAGAATGTGAAGAAAACACACTGACAACAGCCTTCAAACTATCAGACTTTACATACATCTTAACAAACATAAAAGAAGATAACTGTGAGGAAGAAAACATCGAATATAGTTTATTTGACGAACTAGAAGAATACGAAGAAGTTGAAGAGGAATTAGAAGAAGAGGAAGAAAGAATATCAGAAGAAGAAACACTAGAAAAAGCCCAAGAAATAAATGAAAAACTAATATCTATTCTAGGCTTAGAAGGAACTATAGTAATGAGTAGAAGTCTATATAACAGTATAGAAGATTATGTATTCACAAGAACTAATATAAAAGCAAGTGGAATAATAATACAAAAAATATCTAATAAATTTACAATACACTACTTATTAATAGACGATACTCAAATAATATCAATACCTCATGAACCAACAAAAGAAGAACTAGAAAGGATATATAAAGGAAGTCCTATAAACGAATACATAGAAGGACTAAATGAATTTTTTAGCACTAATAAAAACTATAAATTAGAGATATAAACTAAATATAGTTTTTTTGTTCTATTAAAAAAACACTCTAATATAATTTACTAATGGAGGGTATTATGATAAATAAACAAAGTATGTGGTTTTTAACACTTTTAAGCTTAGTATTAGTTTTAGGAGTTTACTATGTAACTATGCCAAATGACTTACTAAGCAGTAAAATTGAAGGAAAAGAAAAAGAAAAACAAGTAAATGTAAAAGTATCAGAAGGGGACATACTAATAGCAATGCGTGCTAATCGTGACGAAAAAGTATCAGCTACCATAGAAGAATTACAAAATGTATTAACAAAAGAAAATGCAACAACAGAAGAAAAAGACAAAGCTTTTGAAGAATTAAAAGTATTAAACTTAAATATAGGAAAAGAAGGTGAATTAGAAAGTAAAATAGAAGAAAAATTTGGAATAAAAAGCTACATAGAAATAAACAAAGATAACATTAAAGTAGTAATAAACTCCAAAGAACATGATGCAAGCCTTGCTAATAAAATAATGAGAAGTATTCAAGAAGAATATAAAGAAAAAATGTACATAACAGTACAATTTGAATAAAATAAACGTTTATACATCACCATAGTGAATAAAAATCATAAAATATCTTAGTAAAGAAAAAATACTAAGAATAGGTGGTGCATGAATGAAGTTTATATTAACTGAACGTGAAAGAGAAGTTTTTGAACGTCTAGTAAAAAATGAAACAACTAAAAGCATAGCAGCTTCTTTAGGAATAAGTGAAAAAACAGTTAGAAATCACATATCAAACGCAATGCAAAAACTAGAAGTTGAATCTAGAACAAGTGCTGTAGTAGAACTTCTCAAAATGGGTGAAATAACTTTAGATGGTAAATAAAAGATAGGCAAGTTTAAGCCTATTTTTTAGGTATAAAAACTCTAATAATCTTTCCAGCTATAAGAACCAAACTATCACTTTTATTAGTTGCTATAATTTTAAAATAAGCTTTACCCCCAACTGTAAGAGCTGAAATAAAAGAAGTAACTAAAACAGTAGAGAGAAGGGGATTTATACCAATCTCACTGTACAAATAAATTGTAAGTGTAGTACCAAGCCCACCACTAACGATTCCACATATATCTCCAACAATATCGTTACAAACACTAGAAACCTTAGTACTATTTTTAAGTAAAACCAAACAAGCCTTGGCTTCCTTAACTTTTTTTGCACTTCTAGCATGAAAAGGAGCCTCCTTAGCAGTCAAAACAGCAACACCAATCATATCAAAAAGAATACCTATACTAATAACTACAATAAGAATAATAAACAAAACTAAAACATTAAAATCAGACAAAAAAGAAGATAAACCACTAAAAATAGCCGACAAAATAAAAGAAATAATAAAAACAGATAATACCCATTTCTTTTGCATAAAAACCTCCTAATAATCAAAAAAAGTTCTTTAACAGAACCCCTTATAAATATTGTGGTTATCACATATTAATTTTACGGCTTAGGTCGAGTTGAATTTCTCTGTTTTCCACCTTAAGTTACCCGAAGGCGATTTCTCTTTAAGAAAAACAATTAAACGTCGCCAATTTAATTACTCGATTGCCACTTAGTCCGCACTTTAAACATTGTGATGTTGACACCCTAGAGGTTTTCCCAAACACACGTAACATAATACTTATTCGCTTTTGCAGTAAAGTTTTCAAAAAATATCCCACAGTTACCACTCACGACATGTACTTTTATCGTCTGACTTGCCTCGACAAAAGGAGATTGATTATATGCCATTATAACTTTCCTTAAATCTAAAATTATATACCCACCCCCATCTGGGCGATAGAAGCAAAATATATAAAGTGCACTTCGTACAATTGGTAGATTTTTAGCCCTACCTTCATATTAATCGTGTGACTAGAATAATGCACCACACTATATACATATTAGCATATTATATGACTTTTGTCAATGAATTGTATTTAATAAAGTTCAAAAAATCTATAAAACTAAAATATGCATCACTAAAATATATGAAAAAAAATAAAAACAATACTAAAAATAAAAAAAAGAAAATCTACAAAACTAAAATAAAAGAGAAAATAATTGTCATTTTTTTAATCAATACTTAATATATTTTTAACGAGGGTAGGTGCTTATGTTAAAAAAATTAGGATTAAGAAAAATAGCCGTCACAACAAGTGCATTATTTGTTATAGGACTTTTATATTTATTCCCTGGAGGGTATGATATAGAACTAAATAAAAAAATAACTTATATAGAAGAAACCCAATATAGCCCAGTATACCTAATAGACTCATACAATTATGTAGGAGAAGTAAATGTAGTCACCAAGATGAAAGCAACGAATGCTGTAATTGG
>CANORX010000135.1 GCA_947569225.1 uncultured Clostridia bacterium | reverse complement strand
ATTAGAAAATGTAGATTTGAAAAGTTAACAGAAGAAAGTATCGAAAAAACATCATTTAAAAAAGGATATCATACTTTTAAAGAAGAAGCAGAAAAAGAAGCAAAAAATATTTTAAAATAAAAGGAGAATAAAATGTTAAACATAGTACTATTTGAACCTGAAATACCTGCAAACACAGGAAATATAATGAGAACATGTGTAGCAACAAATACAAAACTACATCTAATTAAACCACTAGGATTTAGCCTAGAAGAAAAATACATAAAAAGAGCAGGAGCGGGTTACATAGACAAATGCGAATACACATTATATGAAAACATAGACGAGTTCTTTAGCAAAAATAAAGGAACCTACTACTTTTTAACAAGATATGGTCAAAAACCACATAGTTACTTTAACTATAGCAACACAGAAGAAAACATATACTTCATATTTGGACGTGAATCGACAGGAATACCTTTTGAAATACTAAAGCCGCACATAAACACATGCATAAGAATACCTATGACAGAAGATGTAAGAGCGCTAAATGTATCAAATGCAGCAGCAATAATGATATACGAAGCACTTAGACAACAAAACTATAACGAATTACTTTTCTATGAACCACACAAAGACAAAGATATAATAATAAATAGCTAAAAAGTTCGGAGTACACACTACTTCGAACTTTCATTATCTTCAAAAAACTTATCTAAAGGGACCTCTAAAACCGTAGCAATTCTCCATAAAGTATCTACAGAAAAGCCACGTTTACCTTGTTCGCTCTCAATACGTCGAATAAACTCAAAACTTCTATCGGTATATAAAGCAAGTTGCTCCTGAGTCAAGCCCTTTTCCTTTCTATATTTTCTAATATTCAGAGCAACAATTTTTTTAATATCCTTTTTGAAATGAAACTCCTTATATTCATAAGCCATAATACTCACCATATTAATTTTCTCATAAATTTACCAAAATTAATGTAGTCAGACAGTACCAGTTTTAAAAGTTTTAGTCATTTATAGTAATACTTTTTATAGTTAAACATATATTTTGAATGTAACATAAAGGAGTGGAAAAATGGATAAAAAAGATTTACTAAGTAGCATCTCTTCAAAAGGCAATGGTGAAATATATCTAGGAATAGTAGGTGCAGTACGTACAGGTAAAAGCACATTCATAAAAAAAGTAATAGAAAACCTAGTAGTACCTAACATAGATGATGAATATGAAAAAAGACGATGCTTAGACGAAATACCTCAAACCGCACAAGGAAAACAAATAATGACAATCGAGCCAAAATTTGTACCGAGTAGTGGAGCAAAAATTAAAATCGATGAATTTACAACTAACATAAAACTAATTGATTGTGTAGGATTTGTAACACCAGAATGCAAAGGATACAAAGACGAAAGTGGAAATCCTAGGATGGTAAAAACGCCATGGTTTTCGGAAGAATTGGAATTTGAATCTGCTGCCGAAATAGGAACAGAAAAAGTCATAAAAGACCACAGCACAATAGGAATAGTAATAACAACAGACGGCTCAATAGGCGAAATGTCTAGAAGCAATTACACAGAAGCGGAAGAAAAAGTCATAAATGAACTTAAAAACATAAACAAACCATTCATAGTAATAATGAACACAACGCACCCAACACATCCTGACACAATAAGACTAACTGAAGAACTAAAAGAAAAATACAATGTCCCAATAATGCCTCTAAGCATAATAGATATGAATGAGCCAGAAATACTAATGGTATTAAAAGAAGCACTATATGAGTTCCCAGTAGAAGACATAGAAGTTAAAATACCTGACTGGGTAGCAGTACTATCAAAAGACCATAAAATTAAAAAAACATTTATAAACGCTATGAAAGAAAGTGTAATAAGTGTAGACAAACTAAGAGACATAGATAACATAAATTTAAACTTTGAAGAAAAGGACATAATAAGCAACGCATACATATCAAACCTAAACACAAACACAGGAGAAGTAACAATAAACCTAGAAGCACCAGACAACCTATATGATGACGTACTAAAAGACTTAATAGGAGTAAGCATAAACTCAAAAGCAGAATTACTAAGAGTATTCCAAGACTTTAAAGAAGGAAAAAGTGAATATGAAAGCGTAAAATCAGCTTTAAAACAAGTATATCAAACAGGATATGGAATAGCATCTCCCAGACTAGATGACATGAAACTAGGAACACCAGAAATAATAAAACAAGGTGGAAGATATGGAGTAAAACTAAAAGCAGTAGCAACAAGCATACACATGATTAAAGTAGACGTAGAAAGCACATTCGAGCCTATCATTGGAACAGAAGTACAAAGTAAAGAACTAATAGACTCTCTAATGAAAGGAAAAGAAGAAGATCCAAATAACATATGGAAAAGTGAAATATTTGGAAGAAGCTTAGAAGTAATAGTACAAGAAGGAATACAAGCCAAACTAAATCTAATACCTGAAAACGTAAGATACAAATTAGCAAACACAATAACAAAAATAGTAAACAAAGGAAGTGGAAACTTAATCGCTATAGTAATTTAGCATTAAGTTTTTTTTAAAATAAAGTGACAAAACAAAAATAAAAGCCTATAATATAAAACCACTGAGGTGCTAATATGAATATCAAAGAATTTATAGAAAAAAGACAACTTCCATTATTTAGTAGAATTAGTGATATAGCTATATTCAAAGACAAAGAAAATAACATAAACCTAGCAATTATTGAAAGCGATTACTCTAGTAATATAGACATCTACATTTATAATCAAGAATTAGAACTTATAGGCACAATAAAGATGAAACACAAACCTTACGAATCAATCTATATATATAACTTATATGTAGATGCAAATCATAGAAAACTAAACATAGCATCACACATATTAGAAATAGTAGAATATGAAATGTATCACTTGCGACAAACCAAAATAACAGGAATCTTTGAGCCATTTGAATTCTCTCAAGATAAAAAAAACTTAATACATAATAGTGAAATAAATGGAGTAGGAAAAAAGTTTTACATAATGAATAATTTTGAATTAATAACATATGAAACCTATATAAAAAACAGAAAAAAATATTCTAGTATATATCCTTGCAATTTTGGAATAACAAAAGCAAACATAATACTATATAAAGAAATAACAAACTTTCAAATTAACTTTAGAAAAATAAATGGCTTACTAATACATAATAATACATTAATAGAATGCACAAACACTAGAAGAATTAACAAATCAAAAACTCTCAAACTAACATAAAAGTACAATAGAAAATACCATAGAAACATAAAATCGTCAAAAAAACGTAAAATAAACAAAATATTATTGATTTTTAGTCATTATATAGATAAAATGAGAACATAAGCTAACAAGCTTAAATAAAATAGATGGAGGTAATTTAAATGA
>CANORX010000134.1 GCA_947569225.1 uncultured Clostridia bacterium | reverse complement strand
TAAATGGAAATATACATGCTGCTGAAATCGCGCCAACATTATTTTTAACTAAATATGCTATAGATTTAGTAAATGATTGGGAATCAAATGATAAAGAAATCAGAAACTTATTACATAATCATACAATCGTAATGATACCAACTATAAATCCTGATGGATATAATTATTCATTATATGGTAAAAAAACAATTAAAGACACTAACTCTTTTACATATGAAAATTCCAAAACAATAGACGAAACATTTTATAAAGCTAACATAAATGGAGTAGATTTAAACAGAAATTTACCTACACAGACAAGTGGACTTTATTTTAGTGATATGTATTTATACTCTGCTACTTCACGAGAAAAAAACACAGAAATGTATGCATATTTTCCAGGCTATTCTGTTGGAAGTGAGCCTGAAACAAAAGCTTTAATATATTGGATGTACAAACATTACAAAAACTCTCATGCGTTTATCGACATACATAGTGCAGGAAGAGTAATATATAACGGTAAACAATACTTAAGTGATAGATTTAATGAGTTATCTGAAAAATGTGCAGAAGTAATTAACAACTATACAGATTATCACATTATAGGGATAGAATTATTCGATGACGGAAGAGGAACAGATGGAAATACAACTGATATGATTGGAGAATTAGCGCATGGATATAAATTTAGCACAAGTACAGGTAGACTATCAACAACCAAATATGGTGATAAAGTAAATACAATGGAAAAAGAGTTATGTGCAATAACTTTAGAAACTTTAGAAAATTATACACAAAATTTAAAGACTATAAAAAGTGAATACTATAATAAAAAATTAGGCCAAGCACTTACGGCTATAGCCAGACTAAATTTCTAGAAATTACTTGAATTTTGGTAAGATTTAATGTATAATCTTATCTACATGGCGGTATTGGTGAAGTGATTAACACGCCAGATTGTGGCTCTGGTATGCGTGGGTTTGATTCCCACATATCGCCCCATAATTATATAAAACTAGAACCTCATTCAATTTGTGGTTCTTTTTCTATGATAGAAAAATTAAATATAGCTAGATAAAACAAAAAAACTATCAGACTATTTATCTATTTACTTTTAAATATGAATATTATAAAATTAATATATCAAAGGAGTAACAAACTTATGGATTATCTTATAACATTTATAGAAGGATTAGCCTCATTTATATCTCCATGCATATTACCTGTAATCCCTGTATACATATCTTATTTTTCTGCCGAAAGTCAAAACACAAAAAAATCTATAATTAATGCGATAGGATTTATATCAGGCTTTAGCATAATATTCATATTACTTGGAATATTCGCAGGAACATTTGGAAAAATAGTTCATAACTATTCAAATTACATTAACATCCTATTAGGCTTTTTCCTATTAATAATAGGACTAAATTATATAGATATTATAAAAATTAAAATTTTAAATAAAACAAAAGGAATAAAACAAAACACAAAAAAATTAACATTTATAACATCGACAACATTTGGAATAATATTCTCTCTATCATGGACACCATGCGTAGGTGCTTTCCTATCATCAGCACTTATCTTAGCAAGTACTACTGGAAGCATAATAAAAGGAGCTAGTTTACTATTAATATACTCTCTAGGGCTAGGAATACCATTCATAATAACAACACTATTTTTAGAAAAAATTAAAAAAACATTTGACTCAATAAAGAAACACTATAAAACAATAAACATAATATCTGGTAGCATACTAATCGCATATGGACTATGGAACATTATAAGTGGAATATTAGAATTAATAAATTAGGAGGAAAAAATGGAAAAGAAAAAAATAAAACTAATAATAGAAATAACATTATTCATAATAGCCTTAATAGCTATAACATTTATATACTACTTTGGAAGTAATCAAGAGTTAAAAGAAGAAGACAAAACAGAAGTAGGAATTATAAACGTAACAGATGAAAACTTTGAAAAAGAAGTATTATCAAGTGATAAACCTGTAGTATTAGAATTTTACTCTAACATGTGTCCTCCTTGCCTAACTATGATACCTACAATGATTAACTTAGCCAAAAACAATAAAAACATAAAAGTTGCAACAGTAAATAATAGTGATACAAACACAAAAGAAATAGTAGAAAAATATGAAATAACAGCAACTCCCACAATAATCATATTTGAAAACGGAGAAATAAAAAACACATTCGTAGGTGTAATAAGTGAAGATAACATCCTAAAAGCACTTAAATAAAGGAGAAATAAAATGATAAAAAAAAGAGAAATCATAATGATTAGCATAATAATTATCTTTTTCTTAATAACACTAATAATACTAAGTGAAAAAAACACTGACTATTTAACTTGTAAAATAGATGGAGAATTTAATGGAATGGAAAGTAAAACAACACTTACTATAAAATTAAGAAAAAACAAACTAAAAGATATGAATATGGAAATAAACGTAAAAGTGCCAGAAAATGGTGAAGTAAAAAAAGAAGACCTAATAAATTACATTAATTATCAAGGTAAAATGAAAGCAACGGATACTATTGAAGGAGTAAAACTAACAACAGACATGCACAGTGGATACTTCGATACACTAGGATTATCAACTAAAACCAAAAAAGAAGAACTAAAACAAACATTAGAATTACAAGGTTACACTTGCAAATAAAATTAAAAAGACTTAACAAGAAGCCAAACTAACAATTTATCATAAGTACTATTTAGCAATCTAAAAATATTCACACTGCCACTTAAAATAAACAATTTTATTAAATAAATAAATATAGCAGAAATAATAAAAACATAACCATTTTGACTACTATTAGAAATATTAAAAAATGATAAAACTCCCACCAAAACTAATAAACCAGCAAAAAAATCGATAACTTCTTGCATCAAAAAGCAAATATAAATAAACAAATACAAAGAAAACTTAATAATAAGAAAAATTAAATAAATAAGTACAACTAAAAAAGACTTAATTACTTTTTTTAAAAAATTATCCACACTATTACTAAGATAACTAATGAAAAATTGCCATCGAGTAACATAAACATCCTTATACCGAGTATTATGTTCTTGTTTCCTATAAGTATAAGTTTCACTCTTATACTTAGAAAACTCCTTAGAATCATTTAAAATATTTAAAGTCAAATCATACTCACGCCTCTTCACATCATCTAAAAGAATTTCCTTTGCTTCATTTAAATTTTTAATAATATCAATATCCACACCCTTATTAACATCAGGATGATACTTCTTAACTAAACTTTTATAAGCACTTTTAATCTCTTCTTTTGTTGCATCTCTATTAACACCTAACATATCATAAAAATTCATAAATTTACTTCCTTTAAATAAAATTATAACTGTATAATACAAGAATCAAACACAAATTGCAAGGATAATTAAATACAAAAA
>CANORX010000133.1 GCA_947569225.1 uncultured Clostridia bacterium | reverse complement strand
TTTGCAATAATTTTTTTATTAAACTAGAGACTTTTCGTCAGAAATTTGGTACAATATGTGTAGATATGGAGGCGTTACTATGACAAGTAAAGAATTATATGAAAAATATTTAGAAGCACTAAAAGAAAGATATGAATTAGAAAACAAAATAAGTGCTTATATTGAAAAATGGAAAAATAGTGAAACAGTATTAAGTACAAAGTTAGTAGAAGAAGCAATTGATAAAGGATATGAAAGATTGGAAGGGTTAAAACAATTAGAACAAAAATTACATCAAGAGTTTATTTCTATGGAAAAAAGTGAGCAGGAAAAAAGATCTGCAGATATATCATTAAGAGCAAAATTAGGGGAAGCACCTTCAAATATAACTATAATAGGTGGAGTGTTATCTTCAAATGCTAATGAGTCACATCTAATAGGCGAAGAAAAAACAACTGAACAATTAGAGCAAGAAAAGAATCAAATGTTGGCAAGTATAAAATCAAGAGTTCAAAGTGGAGAACTTAATTTAGCAGAAGCATCAAAACTTGTTAATGATGTTAATACATCATATGGATTCTATGATAGACAAACACCAGATATTGAAAAATCAAGTGGAAGACATATGTAATATATTAATTTACAATAAAAGTACAAATTGATGAAAGTTGTGGTATAATATAGTTAGTTAAATTTATTACTAACTATTTCTTTGTCCAAAAGAGTTGTTGTACTTCTCTCTCTCGGGCACCAGTGACGAATCTGTTCGAACTATTCGAACTTTATATATAAATATCAACTCAATTTGGGTTGATTTTTTCGTTTTATGGAAAATCATCCTACCAAGAAAGGATGGTGTCTATGATAAACATTATTAAGCAAGAAATAACTTTTGATGCATCATTAAAACAAAGATTAGAATTTATTTGTGAGTTTTCACATACTACTCCTACTTTTATAAATGGTAGTATTCATAAGGTCTCAAAAACCAACTTATCTTATGTAGAACCTCACAAAATAATCATTAAAGGTATAACATTTCTTGCTTTTAATTATTCTAATGATATTTATATTAAAAATTTATCTAAAAAAATTAAGATATCAGAATTAGAAGACTATCTAAAAAGCATTTAATTTGGCAATAATTGACAGACTTATAAGCGCTGTTAAAGAAGATTTAGATATGGATAGATTAATAGAAAAAGTTATAAATACTAAAGATAAAAGTTTTATTATTAATTGTGGAAATAGAGCTAAAGATATTGGTATATTTACAAGTGATGAAATTGTTAAATTAAAAGAAAGAATGGATAAGATAAATATGGATAATTAAAATTTAGCTATGAATTAAAGTGAGAAGGTTAATGTATGACATATTTTTATGATAGTGGTGTAGAGCAATATGTAAAAATAGGTGTATTAGTAGGAAAGGGCACATTTATTATCTCAAATGGTACACTTTTTGATGTTGATAGATTATCTTCTGTAGGTATGCTAAAGGAGAAGTAATACCTTTTTTAGATTGTTAGTGCATCCTAATGAAGACGAAATAAATTATGCTTTAAATGTAAAAGAACAACAAATGAAATTAAGTTTAGTTAAATTTTTTTTAATGTTTATAAAAGTAGTAAGTCTATATGGTATTGGGTAAATGAATTTGTTGATTTTAGTGAAGTAATAGGTATCCCTAACATTGAACAAAATTGGGTTGGTAGGGATGTTACTTTAAAATCATAACTTGAAGCTAATGTTAAAAGTGTGCCTTTGGAAGAAAGAGATAAATTTTGTAGAAGTAAAATTAAAGTAGATGGATATGATTTTATTAATTAAATATTAGTTTTTGCATATTTTTTATTAGGTGGTGCTTATTTATGGTTTTTAAAAGTAGTAGCCCATATCCTACTCCTAGAGTTGAGGAAATTAATAGAAATTATGCTTTAATTTTGTTAAATAATTATTCTGGAGATATAAGTGAAGAAACGGCAATACATCAGTATTTGTTTCAATATTTAATGAATTCAAATGAATATAAAGAGTTTGCAGATGTTCTTTTACATATTAGTGAAGTTGAGATGAAACATTTTAGGCTTCTTGGTGTAACTATTAGGTTGCTTGGAGTTATGCCTGTTTTTGGTAAATTTGAAAATAATAATAATTATAAGCCATGGTGTAGTGATAATGTTAGTTATTTATTAGATATTAAATCTATAATTTTACAAAATATTAAATATGAAAATGAGGCTATTAAAAAATATAAGGAAAGTTATTCGAAAATAAATGATGTTTATGTTCGCGAATTAATAAATAGAATTATTGAGGATGAACTTATTCATGTTGAAATTTTTCATAAATGCAAAATCAAGGGTTGCCGTAAAGAATATATTTTAAATTTTATTTAAAATATATGGATATTTAATGTTTTTTGTTAATTTTATATGAAAAAGTTTAAAAAAGTGAAAAAAAGTGTTCACAAACGTTTAAAATTATGGTAATATTGTATTCGTACTGGAACTATTTTATGTATATCTAGATATACGATAACGTAGGGAAGGTACTTAATGGAGGGTTAGCGAAGTGGTCAAACGCGGCAGACTGTAAATCTGTTCCTTCGGGTTCCATGGTTCGAATCCATGACCCTCCACCACTTAGATTATTGCCTCGTAGCCAAGTGGTAAGGCACACGACTTTGACTCGTGCATTCGGTAGTTCGAATCTACCCGAGGCAACCAACTAATATTATGACCCGCTAGCTCAGCAGGTAGAGCATTTGACTTTTAATCAAAGGGTCTGGAGTTCGAATCTCCAGCGGGTCACCATTTTATTTTAATTATGGTGCTGCCTCGGTGGCGGAATAGGTAGACGCAAGGGACTTAAAATCCCTCGAGTGTTAAAGCTCGTGCCGGTTCAAGTCCGGCCCGGGGCACCAACTAAATTGCCGTGTGTCCGGGTGGTGAGGGAGCGGTCTTGAAAACCGTTGATCGGAAACGATTTGCAGGTTCGAATCCTGTGCACGGCGCCATCTAAAAAAACAATATCGCGGGATAGAGCAGCCTGGTAGCTCGTTGGGCTCATAACCCAAAGGTCGGAGGTTCAAATCCTTCTCCCGCAACCAAATGGTTCCGTGGTGTAGCGGTTATCACACTCGCCTGTCACGCGAGGGATCGCGGGTTCAATTCCCGTCGGAACCGCCATTTATGGTTTCATAGCTCAGTTGGCAGAGCACAAGACTGAAAATCTTGGTGTCGTTGGTTCGATTCCAACTGAAACCACCATTTTTTGTAAATGTGTTCGGGAAGTGGCTCAACTTGGTAGAGCACTCGGTTTGGGACCGAGTGGTTGCAGGTTCAAATCCTGTCTTCCCGACCATTTTTATTTTAATAAGTCCCCATAGCTCAATTGGATAGAGCGTTTGACTACGGATCAAAAGGTTATGGGTTCAACTCCTATTGGGGACGCCATTTATAAG
>CANORX010000132.1 GCA_947569225.1 uncultured Clostridia bacterium | reverse complement strand
TTTAATTTCTCTACATAATAGACTTAAAATATGATAAAATTAAATTAGAAAGAAGGAAAAATATGGATAAATACTGCACTAACTGTGGAAATGAAATAAATGAACAATCTGACTTTTGTCTAAAATGTGGAAAAATAATAAAAAGACCTATAAAAAAGAATAATATAATTAACATAAAAGAAAATAAAGAAATATTAGAAATAGTTGGACTAATATTTGGAGTATTATCTTTTTACCTAAGTCTTATGCTTTCTCTATGTTTAGCTCCTGTCAAAATAGAAATAATAAATACCCTAGGACACATATATCATAGAATAATACTAACCTTTATATATGTATCTATATCTTTAATACCTGCAACGATAGGACTAACACTTTCAGTACATAGCTTAAAAAAGACGAAAAATTTATTTAGCATAATCGGACTAACTAGTAGCCTTATAGCGATAGTTTTTAATATTTTCATAATAATATTTATATTAAACTAAATAAATTAGCTACAGCAAACTTGTACTTTATTTAGGTTAAAAACTATGACAAAATAAAATTTTTATAATATAATTAATAACAGTTAAGAAGGGGTAATATATAATGAAAAATGATGTTGTTACTATAGTTAAGACTCTTATAGAATTAGGGGTTGACTATCCAGAAGAAGATGTTTGTAAAGGATTAAAAATTCTTAAAGACACCTGGCCAGGACTTACTGATGTAGAAAAAAAAGAAATAGCATGTGTAATTGCTGCTTATAGAAAAATCACTATAGAAGAAGACGAAGAAGAACTAGAAAATAACAAAGATAATAAAAGAACATTAAGTTTTGAAGAAGAACCAAGAGGATTTTTTGGAATGTTTCATAAATAAAAATAATTTAAAAAGCTAAAAACATATAATAGTATTTAAAAAATGTTGATAGCTTTTTTTATATATGATTGTAAATTAAAACGTAAAGTTCGACAAAATTTTACTTTTTTCTTTTAATTAGTGTATTTTTTTTAGAGCCTATGTTATAATAAAATAAGAATAGGAAGGGAATTTATGAAAGTATTATGTATAGGACACGCAAGTTACGATATAAGCATGCCAGTTGACGCTTTTCCAGAAGAAAATAAAAAATATAGACTAAAAGAAAAAATAGAATGTCCAGGAGGACCCGCGCTAACAGCAGCTTTATTGTTAGGAACTTGGGATGTAGAAGTATATTACACAGGAGTAATAGGCAATGATATCTATGGCAACCAAATATTAGAAGAATTAAAAAGAAGAAAAGTTAACACTGACTATGTAATAAAAACAGATAACTTAGAAACAACAAAAACTTTTATATTAATCAACAAAGAAAATGCATCAAGAACACTATTTAACGTAATTCCAAACATTACCATATCTAGACCTTTTACATATAATTTTGAACCAGAAGTATTATTAATGGATGGAGAACATTACTCATTAGCAGAAGATGCGATAAAAAAATATCCTAATGCAATAAAAATAGTTGATGCAGGAAAAGTGACAAACGAAACAATAGAATTATGTAAACTATCTGACTACATAATTTGCTCAAAAGAATTTGCAGAACTTATAACTAAAGAAAGAATTGACTATAACGAACCTGATAGCTTAAAAGTAATACTAAATAAATTAGCAGAATTATTTAAAGGACAAATAGTAATAACACAAGAAGAAAAAGGTTGTTTATACAAAGTAGAAGACAAAATAAAAATGATGAGTGGTTTAAAAGTATTTGCTAAAGACACAACTGGCGCAGGAGACATCTTCCATGGCGCGTTCACTTATGGATTAACAAAAGGCTTACCACTAGAAAAATGTTTAAAAATAGCGAACATTGCTGCTGGAATATCAGTAAAAAAAGTAGGCTCTTCTAATAGCATCCCAGAAGTAGAAGAGGTTTACAAAATATATGAAAAAAACAGATAATCCATTTTTAGCTTTATATCCATATATAGACTTACATGGATTAACCAAAATAGAAGCCAAAATAAAAACTAATGAGTTCATAACTGACAGTTTAAAATTAAAAAACTATGACATAATAATAATACATGGTAAAGGCGCTGGAATTGTAAAAATGGGTGTTCATGAATATTTAAAATCAGATAAAAGAGTAAAAGAATATAAAACCGACAACTTTAACGATGGCATCACTTTAGTAAAATTAGAAGGAGAGCAGAATGAGAAATAAAGAAGGATTCACACTAATAGAATTATTAGCAGTTATAACTCTAATAGGAGTATTATTACTATTAGTCGCGCCTAACGTATTAGGAATATTTAAAAATGCAAAAAAGAATTTATTCCAAGATGAAGTACTAAATATTTACAACACTACATACTCAACATACGTATATAGATCTAGTCAAGGAGATTATACAAAAAGATTCTGTGTAGGAAAAGATACAACTACAAATAGTATAGAATTAGAAGAAAAAGTAGGATTATACTATGATGTAACAGTAAATTCCTTTGGAGAAATACTAAGCCTAAAAGTTAGTGATGGAACATTTGGAATAAACATATCTAACTCAAACGGAATAAAAAAGAAAAGCATAACTGGTGACTCTATACAAGAAGCGTTCGACATAAACTGTAATGGAGGAGTAACACCACCAACACCAGAACAATTATCTTGTATAATAACAGACTCAAACAGAACATGTCACTTATTTAACTTTAATTACAACATACAAAATGGAACACTTTAATATGTCTTAAAATTAAATCTCTCAATATCTTTATTTACAAGATGTTAGAGAGATTTTTATAAATAACTTTTATTAAATGACTTTATTTGCCCTAAATAAATAATATAATAGAAAAGGATAATATTGGAAAAATAATTATTAGATATTAATCATTTATGAGTCCGAATCAATTCAACAGCAGCAACGCGAACGTGTTCTTTGTGTATGGTTCTAGTAATCCTGGCCACTTGAATAACACTAACGTCAACGACACTAATGGTGCCGTGCGTCCAGTAATTTCTCTTAATAATAAGTAAACTCATAGTAAATACTATAGTAGAGTGAACTTGAGAGAAACAAATATTATCCTTTGTCTTATAGACTAAAAACAAAAGTTATAGATTAAATAATATCAGTATTTATAAGAACTTATTATTTAATAGATAACTTTTTTTAAATTTTTTACCCATAATACCAAACTTTAATCAAAGTTTATTATGGATATGGAATATGATATTGCTTAAGTCGTAGTTATTTAAATTAAAGATAGCTAGAAGTTTAGATGAAGATGTTAAATTATCTTATAAAATATAAAGACTATTAAATATTTAAATATAAAGAAAAAAATATATAAGTTTAGATATTTTATAAATTTATTTGTATAAAATTAGTCAAATGATTAATCGTAAAAAACCTAAACTCAATTTTAAATTGTACTTGACTTTATAAAATATAGGCTATACA
>CANORX010000131.1 GCA_947569225.1 uncultured Clostridia bacterium | reverse complement strand
GGTTAATTTCCGTGATCCAGAACAAGGTAGTGCTTGGAATCCGTTGACTCTTCCATATAGGTATTATAAAGATGGAAAAGAAGATAAAGCTATGGAGCTTTTAGAGGACTTGGGTTTAAATATTTTAGTTGATGCTAATAATCAAGATCCTTTCTGGCAAAAGAGTGCAGCCGATTATTTTACAGGTCTTGCTTTGGGTCTTTTTGAAGATGCTAGTTGTGAAGAGGAAGTTAATTTAAATAGTATAAATGCTATGAGTACGTTTGGTGAAGAAAGACGTGGCGCTAGCAAGTATGATAAAGAGTATTTTAAGATAAAGGGTGAGTTATCAAGTGCTTATATAAGTGCAGCAGCTACTATTACTGCTCCTGCTGATACTAAAGGTGGTATTACATCTACGTTTAGACAAAAGATTAGGGTGTTCTCATCACGTCAGAAGCTAGCAGAAATGCTTAGTTATACTGATTTTGATGTTAGAAAGATTGGTAAAGAAAAAACTGCTGTGTTTTTGAAGATTCATGATGAAAAGACTACTTATCATGCTCTTGCTACTATTTTTGTAAAACAAGTTTATGAATGTTTAATTGATGAGGCTCAAAAGGAAGAAAATTTAAAATTAAAAATAAGAACTAATTTTATTCTTGATGAGTTTGCAAATATGCCAGCTTTAAAAGATGTTGAGTCTATGATTACTGCATCTCGTTCAAGAAATATGAGATTTAATTTTGTTATTCAAAACTTTAGTCAGTTAAATAAAGTTTATGGTAAAGAAGTTGCTGAGACAATTAAGGGTAACTGTGGTAATATGTTTTATCTTATTACTACAGAGTATAGTGCTCTTGAAGAGATTAGTAAATTGTTGGGTGATGTTAAGCCTAAGGATGCTAAGGAAGGTAAACCACAACCACCTATTAGACCTTTAGTTACTGTTAGTGATTTGCAACAAATGAAACAGTTTGAGATGCTTATTAAGCGCTGGAGAAATCAACCTTATAAGACTAAACATACTCCTAGTTTTAAGATAACTAAGGATGGTGGTTGGGGATATCAAGAGGTTTTAAGTGGTTATAGTATGCGTGAATCAAGACCAATAAAGACTTTTGATTTAAAGAAATTTGTTGATGAAAAGTTAGGTTCGTCTTCTCCATTTGGTAGTCCTATGGGCGGAGGAAGTCCATTTATGCCTCCGTTTGGTGCGCCAAATATGGGTAAGGGAATTAATTCAAGTTCAAATCCTATGGGAGGCATGCCAACTATGCCTGGAATGAATCCTATGATGGGTATGGGAGATAATCCTTTTGGTATGCCACCAGGAGGAAGTACTAATGTCGATGATTTAGTTAAGAAGATAGATGCTCAGATAGCTAAACTTGAGGAAGAAGAGAGATTAGAAAAGGAAAAGCTTGCTAATGGTGATAAAACTCCTCAGAGTAAAGAAAATGAGTTTGAAAAGCTTGTTAATAAAAAGTATGAAGATTTTAAGATGGGTGAGGAGAAAATGGCTAATCCTAATCCGCCAATTAATCCACAACCTAATGTTCAAAGTATAAATAATCCTGTTGTACCTGGGCCTCAGTTAAATCAACCTATTAGAGAGATGCCACCTATTAATAATAATGTTTTTGAAAATCCAATGGCTAATCAATTAGGTATGGGAGCTCCTATGAATGTCGATGATTTGATAAAGAAAATAGATGCTAAGATAGCGCAGCTTGAAAAAGAAGAGGAAGAAGAGAGACAAAAAGCTCTTAATAGTTCTAATCAAGTTCTTCCAAAACAGCCTGATGTATTAGAAAAAGTAGATTTTCCAAATCCTTTTAATGGTAATAATAAGGTTACAGATGTGAGTCATACTGAAAGAGATAATAATGTTCAAGAAGGAGATTCTGTGGGAGATTTATTTAAGACTATAGAAAAAATGAGAGTTGAAGAAGAGAAACAATTAAATAAAATAGAGGAAATTAGTAAACCACAAATTAATATTGATGTTGATAGTATAGTTTCTAATGATAGTGTTTCTGATGATGAATTCTTTGATGACTTTTTTGGAGATGATGATTTTTAATGAAAGACCTTAAATATGTATTTAGGTTTTTCTTTTTACTTATTAATATATAATGTTCAAATTAATTTTTTCTACATAAACTATTAGAGGGTGAAGTAATATGTTTAATAATAGAAGAAGTGTTATAATAGATATTCAAGATAGGTATAAGTATAGAGAAAATCCTTATCCTGGTAGTGTTAATATTCCTTATGATGATTTAATGAATAATTATAGAAATTATCTTAATAAGTCTCAAAAGTATTATATTTATTGTAAAAGTGGTAAATTAAGTAAAAGAGTAGTGGCAGTACTTGGGTATTTGGGTTATAATGTAAGTGTGATTGAAAATTAATTTATGATAGGAGCAGATATATGGAATTTTTTGAAGTAATTGATAATTTTATAACAAGTATGCTTACACTACTTGGAAGTTGGGGTGCAATACTAGGTTGTGTGTTTATTTTAATTGAATCTATTTTACCTATTCTTCCTTTATCTGTTTTTATTACACTTAATTTTATGACTTTTGGTTCATTTTGGGGGTTTGTTATTTCTTGGGTATTTACAGTAGTTGGTTGTATGTTTTCTTTTTGGATATTTAAAAATGGAGTGAGTGAAAGGCTTTATAATAGATTTAAGAATGTAGATAAGTTGTGTAATTTTATGGATATTATGCATGATATGAAGTTTGCTAATTTGGTTTTAGTTATAGCAATTCCTTTTACTCCAGCATTTTTAATTAATATAGCCGCTGGTATTTCTAAAGTGAATACTAAAAAATATTTATATGCTTTAGTAATTGGTAAGATTTCTTTAGTTTATTTTTGGGGTTATATTGGTGTTAGTTTGATAGAGAGTTTTAAGAATCCAATGATTTTAGTTAAAGTTATTGTTATTTTAGTTGTTATGTATTTGATAAGTTATGTTGTTAATCGTAAGTTAAATATAAAATAGTGCTTAGTGTTTTTAAGTTTAATTATGTTATTCTTTTTTTTTAAATTATGTTGACAAACACATATTTGTTATTTATAATTGAATTAGATAGAAGGTGTTTATAGTGGAGTATTTAATTTTGGGATTATCTGTAATTATTGTTATTTTATTGGTTTGTTTGTTTTTTAAAATTAAGAGAATTAATGAAAGCGATATTATGTTAAGGTTAAGTAAAATAGAAACAGATATTGTAAAGGAGATTGGGGACTTTAAACATGATTTTTCACGTGTTTTGACTAGTGATTTTAAGGAAATGAATGATAGAATGGAGAGTAGACTTAATCAAATTAATGATAAGGTTAATGAAAGATTAGATGTTAATTTTGAAAAGACTAATAAAACTTTTACTAATGTGTTAGAAAGACTTGCAAAGATTGATGAGGCACAGAAGAAGATAGATAGTTTAAGTAGTGATATTGTTAGTTTACAGACAGTGTT
>CANORX010000130.1 GCA_947569225.1 uncultured Clostridia bacterium | reverse complement strand
GACCATTAGATATTTATATTTTTAATGTACAAAAAATAGAGGGAAAAGAGTTTAACTCACATTATGAAGAATTAGAATATTTAAGCAAATTAGGGTTTAATGTAAATCCTGTACGCATTTATTGTAAAACAATAGATGAAATAAAACAAGCAATTGAAAAAATAGGAGAAGATAGGGAAAGTTTAACATTTGGAATTGATGGAGCAGTTGTTAAAGTAGATAACTTGAAGTTTAGAGAAATATTAGGAAATACTGCTAAAACACCTAGATGGGCAGTTGCTTATAAATATCCACCAGAAAAAAAAGAAACAAAGCTAAAAGACATTATTTGCCAAGTAGGAAGAACAGGAGTTATTACACCAATGGCAATATTAGAACCAGTTAAGGTAGCAGGCTCAACTATTTCAAAAACAACATTGCATAACGAAGATTTTATAAAAGAAAAAGAACTAAAGGTAGGAGACATCGTAGTGGTACAAAAAGCAGGTGATGTTATACCAGAAATTGTAGAAGTAAAAAAAGATAAAAGAACGGGAGAAGAACTAGACTTTGAAATGCCAAAAAAATGTCCAGTTTGTGGTGCAAAGGCTATTAGAGAAGAACGGTGAATCAGCAATTAGATGTACAGGTATTGAATGTCCAGCAAAACTATTTAGAAATTTAGTACATTTTGTATCAAGAGAAGCAATGAACATAGATGGTTTAGGAGAAAACATCATTGCACAATTACAAGAAAAAAACTTAATTAGAAACATTGCAGACATTTACACATTAAAACTAGAAGACATAGCATCATTAAAAAAGAATGGTCAAAAATTTGCACAAAATTTGGTAGATAGTATAAACAAGAGCAAAGAAAACGATTTATACAGACTAATTACAGCTTTAGGAATACGTCATGTGGGAACAAAAGCATCAAAACAATTATCTAGAAAATACAAAACAATTGATAATCTAATAAAAGCAACACAAGAAGACTTAAGCCAAATAAATGACATAGGAGATATAGTTGCAAATAGCATAGTAGAATTTTTTAGCCAAGAACAAACAATAGACCTAATAGAAAAACTAAAAAAAGCAGGAGTAAACATCACATCAAAAGAAAAAGAAAGTAACGATAATCGCTTCGAAGGAAAAACATTTGTACTAACAGGAACACTTGAAAACTACACAAGAGGAGAAGCCACAAACCTAATTGAAAAATATGGAGGCAAAACATCTAGTAGTGTATCCAAAAAAACAGACTATGTCCTTGCAGGAGAAGAAGCAGGAAGCAAATTAACCAAAGCTCAAAGCTTAGGAGTTACAATACTATCAGAAGACGAATTCAAACAAATGACAAGCTAAAGCCCTCCTTTTGGGCATAATTGGGACAGGCACTGAGTAGCCCTTTTGGGCATAACTGGGACAGGCACCAAGTAGCCCATTTGCACTTTGGGCATAATTGGGACAGGCACTGAATTGCCCAAAACGAATTTTAGGATAGGTTAAATTTGATTGGAAAGGGAGAGATTATGGAGAATTATACGTTTGAGAATATGTGGGAAGATTTAAAAAATGGTTATCAGATTTATTATACTTATGTTGGAAATAGATATTTGCTTTTTAAGACAGCAGAGAATTGCTATACACAGAAGCTATTGTCAGAACATAAGGGGAATCCTCAACCTAGAATGCTGATGCTTACTTTGAAAAGGGTAAAAGAAATGTTCCCTAATATGGAAGATATTGAGTATAAAATAGGAACATCAGAGATAGAGAAGTTGTAAGTGATAATATAAGTTGTTTTGATAAAATTTTAAAAATACAGAAATTATTAAAAACTTTATAATGATAGGGAGAGTAACAATGGAAAAGGTTGTATTGATTACTGGAAGTAGTAAAGGTATCGGAAAGGCTACAGCAGTAGAGTTTGCAAAAATGGGTGGGTACAAGGTAGTAATAAATTATTTAACTGATAAAGATAATGCAGAAAAATTATCAAATTACTTAAGAGAAGAATATAAAATAGAAACATTAGTAATTAAAGCTGATGTTTCAAATGAAGAACAATTGTAAAAGTCATTTGTTTTTTAGCATCAGAAGATGCAGAATATATTAATAGTACAGTAATAAAAGTAGATGGAGGAATGTAAAGACAATGAAAATAAGAATATAGGTTTCTTTATAGTCAATATAAATAAATTTTAAGAGAGGTTAAATATATGAATATTATAGAAATTTATAAAAAATATCATTTGCCAGAAAACTTACAAATGCATATGTTAAGAGTTGCTGCATGTAGTAATTTTATAATAGATAATTGGATAGGGCAAGAAATAGATAAAGAATTAATTTTAAGAGTTAGTTTGTTACATGATATGGGAAATATGGTCAAAATATCAGAGGGCTTTTCAAAAGATGAAGAATTTTTAAAAATAAGAAAAATGTATTTTGACAAATATGGAACTAATGACCATGAAATCAACTTAGAAATTGGAAAAAAAGAAGGACTGACTAAAAAAGAAGTTATTATATTAGATGGAAAAAGATCAAGAAAAAATGAGGAGACATTAAAATCAAATTCCTATGAAAGAAAGATATGTGCTTATTGCGACCAAAGAGTAGCACCAAATGGAGTAGTAGGAATAAGAGAAAGACTAGAAGACGTAAAAGTTAGATATAAAGATAAACCATTATCTGTATGGTCTAATGAACAAAAAGCTAATCATTTAATTGAATGTTCTTTAGGTATAGAAAAACAGATTATGGAGTATTGTAGTATATCTCCAAAAGATATAAATGATGAGAGCATTGAACCATATATAGAACAATTAAAAAGATATGAGATATAGGAGAAATAATGGAATTTAGAAAAATAAAAATAGATGAATTTATAAAACTAAAAAATTTATTTCCAAATAATGAAGAAATGTGGAATAAATATAAAAATAAGAGGTTAAAACAATTAAAAAAACAAGAAATAGATGTGTTTGTAATCGAGGATAACGAAAAGTTTATAGGAGAAATAACAGTTAATTATAAAAGTCATGAACTAGAAACAGAAACAATACCAAATAAAAGAATATATTTAGAAGCATTTAGAATAGATAAGCAATGGCAAGGACAAGGGTTGGGACAGAAATTAATAAATTATTGCAAAGATTATTTAATAAAAATTGGATATACAGAATTTACAATAGGTGTAGAAGATGATAATGAAGTAGCAAAACATATATATTTTAAATTAGGATTTACTGAAGCAATAGATAAAGGACATGGAAATGAATTTGATTCAAGTGAATATACTCTATATTTGAAAAATATTAAGAATATTGATACAAAGTCATATATAGGAAAAACGATTACAGCAGAAATAGATAGACAAATGGGTTCTAAACATCCAAAATATGGATTTATATATCCAATTAACTATGGATATATACCAAATACAATAAGTGGAGATGGAGAAGAATTAGACTGCTATATATTAGGAGTTTTTGAACCAATAGAAAGTTT
>CANORX010000129.1 GCA_947569225.1 uncultured Clostridia bacterium | reverse complement strand
TTTGTTTCTCTTAAGCTCACTCTACTATAGATTTATCTATGAGCTTGCCTTTTTAAGAGAAATTACACTGGACGCACGGCATACGTACCATGAACACCATTGTAATCCAAGTAGCCAGGATAATCTGAACCATTCATAAGCTTTACTATCACTATTAGCGACATACGAACTCATTGAAAAGTCTTAACACTACAATTTATTAACAATATTATCCTAATTCATTATACTATCTAACATAATTAAAAAAATCATATATTAAATAACACTTTCTTATAAATACTAATATTATTTAATACATAACTTATATTTTTAGTTCTATAAAGAACATTGGATAATACTTGTTTCTCTTAAGCTTGCTCTACTATAGAATCATCTATGAGCTTACCTTTATTAAAAGAAATTACTGGACGCACGGCATTCGTATTGTTGACCCAATTGTTATTCAAGTTGCCAGGATTACTAAAACCATACACAAAGAACACGTTCGCGTTACTACTACTATTAGCATAATTCGGACTCATTAAAAAAGTCTTAATACTACAATTTATTAATAATATTATCCTAATACATTATACTATTTAACAAAAACAAAAAAAGTCATCAATTAAATAATACTTTCTCATAAATACTATATTATTTAATCCATATCTTATATTTTAAATCCTATCAAGAACATTGGATAATACTTGTTTCTCTTAAGCCCACTCCACTATAGAATCATCTATGAGTTTACTTATATCAAGAGAAATTACTGGACGCACGGCACCATTAGTGTTGTAGACGCTATTGTCATCCAAATAGCCAGGATTACTAGCAGACACACTGAACAACTCCGAACGGATATTCCCTCCAGCTATCCTAACCACTCCGCTAAAATACCAAGACGGACTCATTCATAAATATAATTACTAACATCACCCTTAACACTAATTTAAACTATAATAATATTTAACTTTCTTTAAATACTAATTACATAAAATTACTAATCTAAACATTTTTGCCTACTTTAGACTGGATAATATTTGTTTCTCTTAAGCTTACTTTACCATAGAGTCATCTATAAGTTAACTTATATAAGAGAAATTGCAAGGACGCACGGCAGAAGAAGAAACAATGCCACGTGAATCTTCAACATTACGAGAACTAAACTGGCCAGGATCACTTGAACCATAGATACTAAACACGCTCGCAGAACCATTACTATACGGACTCATAAACTTCAAAATCCTAACATACTAACCTACTCTCCAATATTATCCTAATCTATTATATTATAAAAACTAGATTTATAAAAGCTTTCCCACTGTACTAACACTCATAAATTTAGTTTTTAATTTTTAGTTCCTAAGAACAATGGATAATACTTGTTTCTCTTAAGCCCACTCTACTATAGAATCATCTATGAGTTTACTTATAATCAAGAGAAATTACACTGGACGCACGGCATGTGTACCATGAACGCCATTATTACTCAAGTTGCCAGGATTACTAGAACCATACACAAAGAACACGTTCGCGTTGCTATTACCACTGTTGAAGTTATACGGACTCATTAAAAAAGTCATAACACTACAATTTATTAACAATATTATCCTAATCCATTATACTATTTAACAAAAACAAAAAAAGTCATCCATTAAATAATACTTTCTTATAAATACTAATATTATTTAATCCATAACTCATATTTTTAGTCCTATAAAGAACAATGGATAATACTTGTTTCTCTTAAGCTCACTCTACTATAGAATCATCTATGAGTTTACTTATAATCAAGAGAAATTATACTGGACGCACAGCATGTGTACCATGAACACCATTATTACTCAAGTGACCAGGACTACTAGAACCACCCACATCGAACACATATGCATGGCTATTAAAGTGATGCGGACTCACTAAAAACACTAACACACCAAATTTATTTATTAATATTACCCTAATTCACTATACACTATTTTTAAACTTTTGTCATATAATACTGTGAAGAGAGGGATTATTATGAGAGATAACAGAGATATGTTTTATTCTAACTATCAAGCTGGTGGATTCCAAGAACCAAATTTTATACCTGCACCACAAATGCAAGCACCATCAGGATATAACATAAACGCAAACTATCAAGCATATGGTCCAAATGTTATGCCTATGCCAAACCAAACAACAGGAGGAATAAACAACAATAATAATTACATAGACGAATATGACCAAAGAATAACTAAATTAGAAAGACAAATAAGAAGAATAGATCAAAGACTTAGAAAACTAGAAAACGCAGGAGTAATAAACAACGTAGACGAAGAAATAAACATAGACTCAAACATGTATATGATTTAAAATCACGAAAACCTCGTGATTTATTTTTTATATTAATAATTAAAAAAACACCTACAACAAAATGTAAGTGTTAAACAAATTAAACATAATTATCTATATTATTAGGAACCTTATCATTAATAACCATTTCAACTATCTTATCAGCCTTCTCCTTACTAACCTCTTTACCTGTAATAGTACTAATCTCGTCTATAATACTCCTAAGATTATCCTCATTCTTAAAATCTCCATCCTGAAGCTTCCTAGCCAAATTAATTATAGTATCCTTATTTACATTAGTCTTCTTCTCTATTCTATCGAATAAATCATCTTTAGACATTTAACCCACCTCTAATGTAATATATGTAAATAGTTAAAAAGTGACATTAAAAATTATTCTCCCTTATTCTTAAACTGTAAAACTATTGGTGTACCACTAAAATCTATATTCTCTCTAATCTTATTTTCCAAATATCTCTGATAACTAAAATGAATAAGACCCTTACTATTAACTTGAATATCAAACCTAGGTGGTTTACTACCACTTTGATGAGCAAAATAAATCTTAAGTCTTCTACCCTTATATGAAGGTGGAGGCGTCTCCATAAACGCGTCTATTATAATTTCATTTAAAACACTAGTCTTAACTTCCTTTCTTGCATTCTCATAACTCTCTAACACGAGAGGCATTAAAGTACTAATTCTCTTTCTAGTCAAAGCACTCAAAAAACAAACCTTAGCATAAGACAAAAACTGAAAATTATTCTTAATATCTTGTTTCCACTTTTTCATTTGCATATCTTTATCAGTTGTAATAGTATCCCACTTATTAACAACAATAACTATTGCTTTTCCAGCATCCACTGCATACCCTGCTATATGCTTATCATGTTCAATAATACCTTCCTCTGCATTAATAACTAAAATACACACATCACTTCTATCAATAGCTCTCATACTTCTAAGAAGACTATACTTCTCAACACTCTCAAAAATCTTTCCTCTCTTACGAAGCCCTGCAGTATCTATTAAAACATACTCTTCATTATCATACTTTAAAGTAGTATCAATAGCGTCCCTAGTAGTACCAGGATTATTACTTACAATAACACGTTCCTCATTAAGAAGAGCATTAACTAAACTACTCTTTCCAACATTAGGTCTACCAATAACACAAAACTTTAATCTATCATCCACTTCTTCTGGCACT
>CANORX010000128.1 GCA_947569225.1 uncultured Clostridia bacterium | reverse complement strand
ATTAACGAAGCAAAAAACAGAAAAAACATAACAATACTAGAAAATGAAGAAATAAAAAACATAGAAGAAGAAAATGACAAATACAAAATCACATTAAAAGACAAACAAATAATAGCAGACGGAATATTTAGTTACATAGGCTATAGTCCAAGCACAGAATACCTAAGTAGTTTAGGAATACTAGAAGAAAATGGATACATAAAAACAGAAGACACAGAAACAATAATACCAGGATTATATGCTTGTGGAGACATCATAAAAAAAAGTGTATATCAAATTATAACAGCCTGTAGCGAAGGCGCCTCTGCTGCCTTAAAAGCAAAAAAATACATAACAAGCATAGAAAAAGATAAAAACTCGAATAACTAGAAAACACTAGTTATCTTTTTTCTAGGATAAAATAAAAACTTATGATAAAATAATATAACCAAGGAGGTCAACTATGTTAGTATACGGAAAAAACGTAGCAAGAGAAATCTTAAACAGTAACTATCAAATAAAAGAAATATACCTAATAGACAACTTCAACAATGAAGAACTTCTAAAAAAAATAAAAGAAAACAAACTAGAACCAAAATACAAAACTAAAAATGAAATGGATAAAATAACGAAAGAATTACATCAAGGAATAATAATAGAAATAGAAGATTATAAATATTACGATTTAAATACAATAAAAAATGATGAAAAAGCAGACTTCATAATAATATTAGATCACATAGAAGACCCAAGAAACTTTGGTGCAATAATAAGAACTTGTGAATGTGCAAATGTAGATTACATAATAATACCTAACAAAAGAACAACAGAAGTTACCCCATCTGCAATAAAAACATCATCAGGAGCACTAGCAAATGTAAAAATAGTAAAAGTAGCAAACCTAAGAAATGCAATAGAAACACTAAAAAAACAAAACTTTTGGATAATAGGAACAGATGCCGATGGCGATAACTATAGCGAATTAAATTACGAAGGAAAAACAGCCTTAGTAATTGGAAGTGAAGGAAATGGACTAAAACCAATAATAAAAGAATCATGTGACATAATAGCTAGAATACCTTTATTAGGAAAAGTAAATAGCTTAAATGCCTCAGTTGCAGCTGGAATAATAATATATAAAGTAATAGAAACAAGGAGTAAAAATGTATAAAGAAATAACAGATAATGAATTATTATTTTTAATAGAAGAAAATAACGAAGAAGCAATGACAGAAATAATAGAAAGATACAATTCAAAAATTCACAAAATAGTAAGTAATTATAAAGAAAAAGGCTTACAAATAGGACTGGAAATATCAGACCTTTACCAAGAAGGACTAATAGGACTAATAAATGCAATAAGAACATATAACCAAGACAAAGAAGCATCATTTAAAACATATGCATCTATTCTTATAGAAAGATCAATAATGGATTTAATAAAAATGAATGACAGAGTAAAATACAAAACATTAAACAGTGCTATTAGAATAGATAACTTTTCAGAATCTGAAACACAAAGTTTATATAACTTAATAGAAGATAAAAACACTCCTGAATTAAAACTAATAAAAGAAGAAGAAATGAGCGAACTAATTAGTATTTTAACAGAATTTGAACTTAAAGTTTATGAATTAAAAACAGAAGGAAAAACTAATACAGAAATATCTTTAATATTAGACAGAAATTCTAGAAGCATAGAAAATACAATTCAAAGAATAAAACAAAAAATAAAATTAAATGAATTATCTGGAAATAGAATATAAAATGAATAAAAAAATAATACCAAAATATAACTAGAAATAGTTATGTTTTTTTAAAGTAAAAATTATTATGAATAACAAAAAAACATTGACAATAATAATATAAAATATTAAAATGTAATTGTAAATAATAAAAGGAGACACAGAATAACTATGGAAAAAATAATCTCTCTTGATAATGTAAAAATAAAAATCGGGGGGGGTTGTTACTAAAAAATAACCCAAGTTTTTTTCATACACTAAACATAGGAAATAAAAGTCCTATGTTTTTGTGTGTCAAAAAGAAAGAAGGGTAAAAATGATTCAAAAACTAAAAACAAAAGTAGGAGCAAGCATAGGAATAACACTACTAAGTATGATAATAATAGGCACGTCTTATGGAATATTTGTAGTAACATCAGACAAATACAAAGCAAGTGAACTACTAATATCAAACTTACTATATGGAATAGAAATAAAAACAACAGGCGGAAATGAAACAATAAACAACAAAACAGTAACCACAAACAAAACCTCAACCATACTAGTAACAATAACAAGCCTAAATAACATAGAAAGTAAATATAGTTTAGAATATAAAATAAAAAATGGAAACGGAAACATATACTATGCATCAACAACAGGATGGTACCCATCAGGAAAAATATCTCCATCAGGAAAAGAAATATACAAAAAAACAATAAAAGTAGTAATAGAAACAACCACAAACATAGAAGTAGAATTCAATGTAAATGGAGGATATGCATACAACGAAGAACCACCCTCACTAATAGGATACACAAAAATAACAGAAGAATATAACAAAACAATAAACCATGAAGAAGGAACAAACCTAAATGAAATAATAGAAAACGAAACAGAATGTGAAAACAACAAATGCATATATGGAGGAGAAACCAAAAACAACTACTTACAATATCCAACAGACAAAACAAACAACCAAAACAACATTTGGAGAATAATAGGAACATACGAAGAAGGAACAAAAATAATAAGTAACATAACAACCACAACAAAACAAAGTGAAATACTTACTTCTCTAACAACCTTCTATAACACACTAGAAAAACAAACAGACTACATAAACCAAACAAACAAATTCAATTGTAACCAAGAAGGATGCACCGAAAGTAGTTACACTAACATTGGACTTATAAGTACGTATGAATACAACCAAATAGGAGGATTATCCTCATACCTAAATCCAACAAACAATTACTTCTCACTAAATAACACAGGAATAGAAAACATAACCCCAAATGGAATAGAAAACACAAACGTAAACACAACAAGTGGACTAAGGCCAGTAGTATACTTAAATAGTGAAGTAAACGTAACAGGAAGTGGAACAGAAACCGACCCATATAGACTAACACCGAAGGGGGACATAATTCTAGCAAGTGCAACACTAAACGGTTCGCCTCTTGAAACATTTCCAAAAGAAACCGACCCCTACATAGTAAAAGAAGTAAAATGTACAAATGGAACAAAAGGGTATTGGGATAACGAAAGAAAAACAATAAGACTAACAGAAATAAACATGCCAGCGTCTTGTGTAGTAGACTTTAAAGAAGGACACACAGTAACCTTAACTGCAACAAATGGAGTAGTATCATCTCCAGTAAGTAAAGTAGTAGGAAGAAGTGGTAGAACTTCGTACACAGTAAGCGCGTCAAATGGATACACCCTAGAAGGTTCAACTCTTACATGTGATAATGGAGCCACAATAACAAGAAGTAATAACACAGTAACAATAACAGAAATAAATGGACCTGAGACTTGTAATATAACAATGAAAGAA
>CANORX010000127.1 GCA_947569225.1 uncultured Clostridia bacterium | reverse complement strand
AGTTATTTACAACTACCTTTGTTGGTAAATACTTATCATTAAATGTTATCACTTGATTAGTAAGTTCGCTATTATTAGGATAATTTACCTTACTTGTAATTGTATATCCATCCTTACCTTCCTTAATTCCTCTTTCACTATCATTCATAATATCCTTTAACAATGTCTCAAGAATATAAGTCTGGCTACTATTGATTGGCCACTCACTCTGGAATTTAAAACTCTTATTTAAACTAGGTGTAACAATATATACTCCATCATCATTCTTAAGAATAATTTGTTCATGATTATTCTCTTTATTAACTAATGAAACCTTATAATAATTACCTTTCTTATAAGTAACATCAACATCATAAGTATATTTCTCTTCATTATTTACAATTTCCATTTCTCCAGTCAAATGATAGTTCTTAAGTTCATTAACAGTACTCTCAAATTGTTTAACTATATCTTCCTTATCTTTACCACAACCTACTAGTAAAAATAATGATAATAGTATTACTAAAAACTTTTTCAAAATAACCCTCCTTTAATTATTTCTACTTAATTATATTGAATTAAAGGCTGTTTATGAATAAAAAAATAAATACAAACAAGTTTACCATAATTCTTATACTATAAACTTAAATAACTAAATATGAATAAAATTTTTAAATATGATTACACTAATAATAACTGGGAGGAGGTATAAAATGCAAACATTACAAAAAATATGTTTGGGATTAACTATCGTAGGTGCTTTAAACTGGGGTATGGTTGGTTTATTTAACTTTAACCTAGTAGAAGCAATATTTGGTGTAGACGCCCTATTCACTAAGATAGTTTATACATTTATTGCACTAGCAGGTATTGTTAACATAGGACTATTGTTAATGCCTTTTGAACATACTGCAGAAAGATAAGTAAAACCCCGTCATACGACAGGGTCTTTTATTTTATTCTCTACTAAGTATCATAACTTGTACCATCTTAGTTTTACTTGTATAAGTAAGCCTTACATCATCACCTTCAACTAATACTGGAACTTGATATGAACCTGGTTCTGTAATATCTTTTAAATCAAGATATGCTCTAATCTTAGAATCATTTAAATCTTTAAGAATACTCTCAACACCTCTTACAGTAACAGTAACAAGAGCATCATCTCTACTACTAGCTTGAACCATAAATTTCTCATTTAAATTTCTTGTCTCAATAGTTATATTTTCAAAATCCTTAGAAGTTTCTTTCTCCATAGTAACCGTAATAGTAACACTTGTCTCACTAATACTTCTTGCATTAGCTGGCTTATTAATAGCTTTCTGGAATACTTTATCCTCACTTAAATTTTGAACATCAATCTCTACTTGAATCTCTGTTAAATCTTTTAAAGTAGCCTCATCTGCATAAACTGTAACAGTATTAACTGTACTTGTAATACTTGCAATTGCACTTCCACTTCTAACCTCACCTTTTGGAACAACCTTTAAAGGTACTGTTTTACTTGGACTAGTTATAGTAACAGTTGCAGTAACAGAACTAGGTACAATCTCTATTCCCTTAATTTCCTTACCATTTTCATCATAAGCAATTATCTTAACATTCTCTATTGTATAAGTACCACCTTCAGTAGCATTAATAGAATTAACATCAACAATAGCCTTAACATTAGCTACAGTATCAAGCTTTTCTCTATAACTCTTAATAATTATATCAGTTCTATCTAATAAAATATTACTTACTACTAATGTCTCATCAAGTTTATCAGTATTAATAGGATCAACTGTAAGTGTTCTAACTTCACTAACCTTAGGATAAACAACAATAGTAACATTACCTGGATCTAATTTATAACTTAATGTATTAATAGGATTATTATACTCTAACTTAACCTTATGAGTACCAACACCATAATTTGTTAAATCCAAAGATATCCTATGATCACCTAGCTGTTGAGCCAAATACAAATCACTCTTCCTACCCATTAAAACTATATCAGCAGTACTTGGCAAACCTTCAACCACATAAGCCTCCTCATTAAACTCTGCAACTACTTTTTGATTAGCCAAAACAACAGCCTCAGTATCAGTAAAACTTATAACTTTATGATCAACTGCATAAAAACATATAAACGCAAGAACCAAAGATAAATACAATAGAACATTAGGCTTATTCAATAATCTATCTAAAAAACCACTTTTAACAGAAAACTTATCTTTAATAAAATAAGCAAGTCTACTAATTGGAGTTATTATAAGCTTATCAAAAATACTAAACAAACCTCTTATTAATCCTTTTTTTGAAGAATTAGTTTTCTCTTCCTTCTTCATTTGAGAACACCTCCTCTTCTATCTCCTCATCTGCATCAAAGAAAGTTTCTTTCTTAGGTTGAAGAGATTCTATTAAAATCATCCTAGCATCTTCCAAAGTCAAATTATAATTTAACTCTTGATTTACTGCTATACTTAACCTACCTGTTTCTTCACTTACACAAATAGCAATAGCGTCACTAGTTTCAGCAATACCTAAAGCAGCTCTATGTCTAGTCCCAAGTCTCTTAGAAATATTAGAATTCATACTTGTAGGAAGAACACTACCTGCACAAGTTATTCTATCTCCTTGAAGAACAACAGCCCCATCATGAAGAGGATTATTTGGAAAAAATATTGATATTAAAAGTTCACTAGAAAGATCAGCATAAAGTTTATGAGCAGGTTCAATATACTGACTAAGTGCATAATCTCTTTCTATAACTATCAAAGCACCAATCCTATTTCTTTTCATATATTCAACTGATTGCATAATCTCATAAACAACCTTTTCTCTCTCATCAACAGTAAGAACCTTATGTCTACCTAAAAGTTGACTCCTACCCAAACTCTCTAAAACATTTCTAATCTCAGGTTGGAATAATACAATCAAAGCTAAAGGCGCCCAGTCAATAATATATTCTAAAAGTACACCCACAGTATTTAAATCTAACCACTCACTTAAAAATTTAAGCAAAATAATTATCAATATCCCCTTAAAAATCAAAGTTAACTTAACATTATTCTTAATATATTTTAAAATATAATAAAATATAAACCATAAAATCGTAACATCTAAAATCTTAGTAAATAAACTATAAAACTGTAATAAAGTCACATTTTTTCCTCCTAACTCTAAATAAATAGATTTATCTATAACATAATTTTAAAACCACCCACATTACTCTAATATTATAATATAAAAAAGATATATTTACTATATCTTTTTCTACTATTAACACTTGATTTTACGATTAATTCATATTATCAAACATATTAAAATTATTAGTATCATTATTTTCTACAGGTTTATTATCTAAGTTAGTATTATCAGGTATATTATTTAAAGTATTATTATTTTCTACTGGAGTTATTCTTTCATAACTAATAGTATCACCTATAGTAGCAGAAACAACAGGCCCAACTGGTTCTACTGGAGAAACAGTTTCATTATTACTAACTACCTGAGTAGTATTAATATCTACTACTGGCTCTGGGCTTGGCTCAGGAATAGGTGCATTTATTGGCATTTCTATAGG
>CANORX010000126.1 GCA_947569225.1 uncultured Clostridia bacterium | reverse complement strand
TACTGTATTATTACTTTCAATAGAAACAACACTAAATAATAAAACAAAATCTTCATTATTAAGTTCATACTTTCTATTATTATTAGTAACTTCAAATCCCTTTTCAGGTAAATTTAAATACTTTTTAAGAACCTCATTTTCTTCATAATAAATATCTTGCTTATTATCTTCTATAACATGAACATCTAGTGCTTTCTTTTCATTCTGATTAGGTGCCTGTATAACGCTGTAAACTACGTTTGTTGTACGACCCAATGCAAAAATAATTCCAAAAACAATAACTAGTCTAGTATAAATAAACCACTTTTTCGGTTTGTATTTTTTCACTCGTTACACACTCCTAAGTACATATAATTATAACAAATAATAAATTAAAAGTCAAAAACACGTCTAGCATTATCTGTAGTAATATTCATAACTTCTTCTAAACTAACACCCTTTAAATTAGCTAAAAATTCGCCTATAACTGGAATATACTTACTTTCATTTTTATATTTCCTATAACCTTCAGGTGTAAGAAATGGAGCAACCGTTTCTAAAACAATATATTCTAATGGTATTTCTTTTATTACTGAAGATAACTTAGAATTTTTAAAAGTTAAAACTCCACCTACTCCTAAATAAAATCCCATATTAATATATTCTCTTGCCGTTTCAATACTACCACTAAAACAATGTATAACTCCAACTACATTATATTCTTTAAGTATATTTATCATATCCATTGTAGCCTCTCTACTATGAACTACCACAGGCAAATGAAACTCTGAAGCAAGACTAAGAAACTGACGAAACATTCGAATTTGTAAATCCTTATTTTCCTTAGTATGATAATAATCTAGTCCTATCTCTCCAATAGCTTTAACTTTAGAATCACTAACAAGTACCCTAAACTTATCTATTGAATCAAAATCATATTTATCCACATTTTCAGGATGAACACCAACACAAGTATAAACATTAGAATACTCTTTAGAAATATTAATATTATCTAAACTTTCAAAATAATCTGTACTTGCATTAATTAAAACATTAACATGATTATTGTTTGCATTATTAATATACTCTTTAATATTCTCCTTTCCTATATGACAATGAGTATCTACAAACATACAATCACTTCCTTACTCAATAGAAAAATATTTAAAAATTAATACTATAAATGTTACGGGAAAAATAACATCATATAAATGAGTTATACCCATATAGATGAAATATGCTAGCACAAGACTTGCTGCTGCACACATTTTTACTGCGTTCTTAAATTCTGTACTGCTAAATTCACATATTTTCATAAAAATCACTATTCTAGTCTAGCACTAACAAAAACACTTTTCTACATAATCGACAAAATTAGTGCCTATTTGACACTAATTTTTACGCATTTATTTATTCACTCTTTAATATAATCCTATGAAACAGTATTTCTGGCTTATTAAGAACACTACCTATTTCTAACTTACCAAAAGAAGAAATACTATCATAACTTATCTCTTTAGTATTTAATTGTTCCAAAATCTTATCAGAACTTGTAGGTATAAATGGACTAAGCAAAATAGAACAAATTCTAATAGACTCCAACAAATTATAAAGAACAGTCTGAAGCCTATCTGTCTTTGATTCATCCTTAGCCAAAATCCAAGGCATAGTATCATCAATATACTTATTACATTTCTTCAAAACTTCTATAATCTCATCAATAGCTTCATTAACTTTAAGATTATTCATTTTTTCATCTACTTTTATTTTTAAATCTAAAACACTACTTATTAAACTTTCATCAATCTCTTCTTCTACTTTAGGATTCTTAATAACCCCATCAAAATACTTATGACTCATACTAATAGTTCTATTAACCAAATTACCAAGAATATTCGCTAAATCAGTATTAGTTCTACTAATAAGTGCATCTTCACTAAAATTACCATCATTTCCAAAAGGAACTTCTCTCAAAGCATAATACCTAACAGCATCAACTCCATAAGTATTAATATATTCTCTAGGATCTTTATAATTACCTAAACTTTTAGAAATTTTACCTCCATCTATAATTAACCAACCATGTCCAAATACTTTCTTCGGAAGTTCTAAACCTAAAGCCATCAACATAATAGGCCATATAATAGTATGAAATCTTACTATTTCTTTACCAACCAAATGTAAATCAGCAGGCCAATATCTTTTAAATTTATCACTATTTTCATCTGGATAACCAAGAGAAGTTATATAATTACTAAGCGCATCTATCCAAACATAAACAACATGTTTAGAATCAAAATCAACTGGTATTCCCCACTTAAAAGATGTTCTACTAACACACAAATCCTCTAGTCCTGGCTTAATAAAATTATTTAACATTTCATTCTTTCTAGATATAGGCAAAATAAAATCTGGATGTTCATCATAAAACTCTATCAACTTATCTTGATATTTACTTAATTTTAAAAAATATGCCTCTTCACTAACTTCCTTAACATCACGACCACAATCAGGACATTTACCATCTATTAATTGACTCTCTGTCCAAAAAGATTCACAAGGCACACAATAAAGACCCTTATATTCACCCTTATAAATATCCCCTTGATCATATAACTTCTTAAAAATCTTCTGAACAGCTACTTCATGCTCTTTATCTGTAGTCCTAATAAAATAATCATAGGTTATTCCTAAACTTGACCACAAATCTTTAGAATTTAAAATAATCTTATCAACATATTCTTTAGGTGTCACTCCTGCTTCCATAGCCTTTTTCTCTATTTTCTCACCATGTTCATCAGTACCCGTTTGAAAAAACACATCATATCCTGTTAACCTTTTATACCTTGCAATAGCATCAGCTATAATAGTAGTATAACAATGTCCAATATGAAATTCAGCACTAGGATAATAAATAGGTGTTGTAATATAAAATTTTTCTTTCATTTTTCCACTCTCCTCAAATAATAAAAACACGAATCAAAGGACGAACATAAAGTCCGCGGTACCACCTTAATTCGTGTAAATCACGCTACTCATTGTTTAACGCACAACATACGTTTTATGCTCCACTAACCATATTCAGATAAATTATATGCTCTTTTTCACCAAACAAGAACTCTCTATAAAATAATATTACCTTACTCATTAGTTTCTTTGCACTTATCAAATCAACAACATTATATCATATTTATCTTTCAAAAATCTAGACAAATAAGAATAATTAATTTTTTACTAGATTAAAACAAGTTTATTTGTACCTTTACTCCTTTTATCTATTTCTTCTTTTTTTAACTCTAGAAATTCATCAGCTATTTCTTCTATATTATTTCTATTAATATCTATATTATAATTTAACTTATAATTTATTACATATTTAACAAAGTCATCTAAATAACTAAACTTACCATAATCTAATACTTTTATTTCTTTACTTCCAACATAATTAACAAATCGTACTTTTTTATTATAATTATCATTATTAAAAAGTAAAATATCAACAGAATTAACTAAAAAATCCCAATCAAGTCCAAATTTATTAAGAGTACAGGGTGCAACAAAATATTTAGT
>CANORX010000125.1 GCA_947569225.1 uncultured Clostridia bacterium | reverse complement strand
AGCAGTAACTATAAATACAGATATTAAATATTACTATATTAGCGATCGAGTAATTGTTATTAGCTTAATTAGTATGTTAGCAATTTACTTTTACTACTTAGACGGAAAAGATATCACTTACTACATAGTAAGCGCAGGAGTAATGTTTGGAATAATGTTAATTATAAAACTCATTGGTGATAAAATATTTAAAAGAGAAAGTTTAGGAGGAGGAGACATAAAACTAATGTTACTTATAGGTCTAACTTTAGGAATCATAGATGCAGTAACAAGCTTACTTATATCTTCCTTAACAGCTTTAATATTTAGCTTAATAATTATGAAAAAAAATAATGACAACATCGTACCTTTTGGCCCATTTTTAATTATTGGAACAATTATAATGTTTATACTCGTATATAATGGATTAACTATTGTATAAAGTATAAACTTTTTCATTTTTTATTTGTAATATAATGTGAAATATGCTATCGTTAAATTATTAAAAGGAGGTCAAATGAAAAATAAATTTATACAACCAAGCAAAGACCTTATGTTTAAGAATTTATTTGGTATAGAAGAAAACATAGAATTCACTATAGACATGCTAAAAAAACTATTACACTATAACAATAACTACTTTAAAGATGCTAAAGTAATTAATAGTATAAAACTAAATAAAGAAACCATAAAAAATAAGCACTTTGAAATGGATGTACTACTAAAACTAAAAAACGGAGATCTAATTAACATTGAAATGCAAAGTGAATATGACAAAGAAGCAGAAATGAAATCAATATTATATGCAACAGGCAACTTTTACAAAAGCATAAAAAGTGGAGAAGAATATAATAACAGACCAAAAGTAATAGGAATAACTTTAGTAAAAAACTTAAAACTACACAATCAAAATAAATTCATACAAAAATATTACATAACAAACGAACAGGACATAAACGATAAAATGATACCAGAATCATTCTACATAATATTAATAAACCTAAAAGTTGAATGTACTTGTGAATATTATGAATTTGAAAATTGGAGAAGATTTTTAAATTCTGAAAATAAAAAAGAAATGTACAACATAAGCAAAACAAGTGAAATATTACTAAAAGCATATAAGGAGGAGATGAGATTTATGAATTTAGAATATGTACAAGACTTTCGTTACGATGAAATGTTAAGAAGAAGTAGAGAAATTAGACATATAAAGGAAGCTAGAGAAGAAGGTATAAAAGAAGGTAAAAAGGAAGGTATAGATTTTGGCATATTAGAAGGATCAACCAGAAAAACGTACGAATAGCTACAAAGATGCTAAAAACAAATATGTCTATAAAAGAGATAAGTAAAATAACAGGATTAACTATAAAAGATTTAGAAAAAATTAAATACAATAACAAAGGAAACAGAAATGAAAAATAAATTTATACAACCAAGCAAAGACCTTATGTTTAAGAATTTATTTGGTATAGAAGAAAACATAGAATTCACTATAGACATGCTAAAAAAACTATTACACTATAACAATAACTACTTTAAAGATGCTAAAGTAATTAATAGTATAAAACTAAATAAAGAAACCATAAAAAATAAGCACTTTGAAATGGATGTACTACTAAAACTAAAAAACGGAGATCTAATTAACATTGAAATGCAAAGTGAATATGACAAAGAAGCAGAAATGAAATCAATATTATATGCAACAGGCAACTTTTACAAAAGCATAAAAAGTGGAGAAGAATATAATAACAGACCAAAAGTAATAGGAATAACTTTAGTAAAAAACTTAAAACTACACAATCAAAATAAATTCATACAAAAATATTACATAACAAACGAACAGGACATAAACGATAAAATGATACCAGAATCATTCTACATAATATTAATAAACCTAAAAGTTGAATGTACTTGTGAATATTATGAATTTGAAAATTGGAGAAGATTTTTAAATTCTGAAAATAAAAAAGAAATGTACAACATAAGCAAAACAAGTGAAATATTACTAAAAGCATATAAGGAGGAGATGAGATTTATGAATTTAGAATATGTACAAGACTTTCGTTACGATGAAATGTTAAGAAGAAGTAGAGAAATTAGACATATAAAGGAAGCTAGAGAAGAAGGTATAAAAGAAGGTAAAAAGGAAGGTATAGATTTTGGCATATTAGAAGGATCAACCAGAAAAACGTACGAAATAGCTATAAAGATGCTAAAAGCGAACATGTCTATAAAAGAGATAAGTAAAATAACAGGATTAACTATAAAAGAAATCAAAGAATTAAAAACAAATAAATTACAAATTCTATAGTTTCTTATTATTTTAAAGTTAAAGAATAAATTTTATATTTTTAAACTTTGACAATCTTAAGTGTTTTATGTTAATATTAGAAAGGATAAGAGAATAGTAAAGTTGACACAAAGCTTTACATTTTTAAAAATAAAACATTTAAGATAATAGGAAGTGATAACATGGCTTATGATGAAAACTCAATAAAAATTCTAGAAGGCTTAGAAGCAGTAAGGAAAAGACCAGGAATGTATATTGGATCAACTGATAGAAGAGGACTTCATCATCTTGTTTGGGAAATAGTTGATAACGCTGTAGACGAAGCTATCAACGGATATGGAGACCATATAAAAGTAACAATAACAAAAGAAGGAAGTGTACGCGTAGAAGACCACGGAAGAGGAGTTCCAGTTGGAATGCATGAAAGTGGAAAATCCACTCCCGAAGTAATATATACAGTTTTACACGCAGGTGGCAAATTCGAAAGTGGAGGCTACAAAGTAAGCGGAGGACTTCATGGAGTAGGTGCGAGCGTAGTTAATGCGTTATCCAAAAAAATGAAAGTAACCATAGAAAAAGATGGTGGAATTTATGAAATATCATTTAAAAACGGTGGAGAAGTAGACGAAAACTTACGCAAAATAGGAACAACTAGAAAAACAGGAACCACAGTAGAATTTTGGCCTGATGACACAATTTTTGACACAGTAAAATTCAGCTACACTACTATAGAAGAAAGACTTCAAGAAAGTGCCTTTTTAATATCTAACTTAACAATAGAAGTCATTGATGAAATTAGCGAAAGAAGCAACACCTTTCACTACGAAAATGGACTTGTATCATTTGTTGAATACATTAATGAAAATAAAAAACCATTACATAAAACAATAGACATAAGTGGTGAAAAAAACGGAATAGAAGTTAAAATAGCTATGTGTTACACAGATTCTTACAGTGAATCTCTAATATCATTTGTAAATAACGTTAAAACTATTGATGGTGGAACTCATGAATCCGGTTTTAAATCAGCAATCACAAAAGTATTTAATGAATATGTAAAAAACAACAACTTACTAAAAGGAAAAAACACAGTATTAGAGGGATCAGACACAAGAGAAGGGCTAACGGCAGTAATTAGCGTTAACATACCAGAATCATTATTACAATTTGAAGGTCAAACCAAAGGAAAACTAGGCACTCCACAAGCTAGAAGTGTTGTAGAAAGTATTGTTTATGAAAAACTAGCATACTTTCTAGAAGAAAACAAAACAGTATCTAG
>CANORX010000124.1 GCA_947569225.1 uncultured Clostridia bacterium | reverse complement strand
CTTCTGATATTCCTGGTATTTCATCTTTAGATAGTACTGCTGAGATGTATTCTATAAAGTTTTTAATGGATATATTAACAGATGAAAAATCTTTTAATAAATTTTTAGAACTTTCTTCGACAGATAAAATTCCTCAGGCTAATGCAATAAAAGAGTTAATGGATGCTGCTTTAAAAAATAAATTAGATTTAGGTCTTTCAGAATTAGAATTAACTAGGGCTAATAAAATAATAAGTGATTATTCAAAAGATGTTTATTTACTTGCTTTAAATGATATAAAAGCTAAGTTTAATAGTCTAGATTGTTTTGATGCTAAAGTTTTAGCTAAAAATCCTGAATTAGTACTATCAGAAGATTTTAGAGAGGTTTATAAATTACTTAAATTATCTGCTATGGAAAAATATATAAATGCTTCTGATGAGGTTAGAGAAATGTTTGGGTTTATGAAAAGTTGGGACATTCTTGGGTCTAATAATATAATTAATCAAGGAATAGATGTAGGAGAAGAGAATATTGATTATCTTTTAAATAAAATGTTTGGTGAAAGAAGTATAGATAGAGAATTTTATAGATATTTAAGAGATGTTGCTAGTAGATATGATTTAAATAATAGTAATTCAAATATTTCTAAGCAAGTTATGCATGCCTTTGAAGTTGGTTTTAGTTGGTTTGAAGAAGATATGTTTAATAAGTTGTATAAAGAGTTTGGTGATTATTATGAAGGAGGTTACTATTACGATAATGATAGAAATGGACTTTTTCAGTTATTGGATGAAACTTTGAAACTTGATACGCAATGGGCTTATAACTATTATTTTAAAAAATCAGCTGGTTCGATAGGAAGTAATGATGGACATGTTTCACATATAAATATAGGAGAAATATATAGAATGGGAAATGAAGATAATCTTCTTAAGTCAACTATTACACATGAATCTGTACATCAAATTTCTGCAGAAACGCAGTTTAAACAAGTAACTTCAAATTATATAAATGATTTACGTAAGTATGGAATAGAAATAGATGAAAGTTGGTTTGGTCAATCACGTGGTTTAAATTTGTTAATTAGTTATAATGGTGATAAAAAAATTAATAAAAAGTATTTTACTGGAATAAATGAATCTATAACTGAATTTTTAAATAAAAGAATTATGGGAAGTTTATATCCTAATGGTACTTGTGGATATGATGATGGAGTAAAAATTATTGATATTTTAGTAGATCAAGATATTTTAAGTGTTGATGTTATAAAGGAATCTTACTTTGATCATGATTTACGTATTTTATTTAAGCCATTAGAGGATTTAGGTTTATCTAAAAAAGAAATAGGTAATATGATTATTAATTTTGATAATGTAATAAGTATTGATGATGAAAAAAGTAATTTGGGTGTTTCAGAATTAAATAAAATTGTAAGTAAATTATTAGAAAGTAAAATGAAAGGATAGCTATTATGAGAGAAGTTTTGGATAGTGTTTTTAATGAAATGATTGATGTTATTTTATTAGATTTTGGTGATGATGAGAAAGGTATAATTATAGATGGATATAAAAGATATTTGGAAATTAATTATAGAGATTCTGTAAATTTAGAAAATATTTCATTATCTAAGCAAGTGATATTAAAAATGGAACATATAAAGTGGGATAAGAGTGATAAAAAAGAAAAACAAGTTAGTTTAATTTTTGATGAGAATCTTAGGGAGTTAGGTAAAATAAGTGCGCTTGCTCAAGATTATGCTAATTATAAGTTAATGGGAAAAGAAGATTTAATAGATTTGACAGTGGAAGAAATGAATCATAAGATAGAGCTTATGGAAAAATATAGGGACTTAGTTAAACCTTTTAATAAAGAAATAGCTAATAGTTATTTTTCTGAAGCTGTTGTTGATTTTCAATATGCACTTGGTTTAAGTAATAATACTAGTTTTAGAATAGGTAAAATATTTTGATGTAAAGTGTTAGATTTTTATGTCAAATTATTAAAAGTGTGTTATAATTAAATAAGATAAGAAAGTAGGAGGAATGGTAGTATGAGTAAAGTAAGATATTGCTTATTTACAGTATTACTGTTTTTGTCTACTTTATTTTTGTATTCTATAACTTTGAATGCTAGTGAAAAGGTTTATACTTTTGATTATACTGGTAGTTATCAAGAGTGGGTTGTGCCTGAGAATGGTTTTTATGATGTTGAGTTATGGGGAGCACAAGGAGGAAATACAGTAGCAAGTGAATTAATTGGTGGATATGGTGCTTATACTAAAGGGTCTATTTCTTTAGCTAAGGGGACTAAATTATATATTTATATAGGACAGAGAAAGGTTAATGTTTCTAATGGGACAACTTTTAATGGTTCTTTTGCTTCTAGTGGAGGTTTTCCTGGAGGAGGCGCTAGTGATATTAGGCTTGTAAGTGGAGATTGGAATGATTTTGATAGTTTAAAGTCTAGAATTATAGTAGCCTCTGGAGGAGGATCTGCACAAGCTAACCCAAGTGCAACTGCTGGTGCAGGAGGAGGCCTTATAGGAAAGCCTGGTGGAACTCAAGGTGGAGGGACGCAAACTTCTGGTGGGCCAGGTTCTGGCTATGCAAGTGGAGGATTTGGTTACGGCGGTAATGGTGAATCTGGAGGCGGAGGCTACTATGGTGGCGGAGGCACTTCTAGTGTTACTGGTGCTAGCGGTGGTTCTTCATTTATTTCAGGTCATGTTGGTTGTGATGCTATTTCAGAGAGTAGTTTGGTAAACAATATAATTCATACTGGTTCTTCTAAACATTATAGTGGATACGTGTTTCAAGATACTGTTATGATAGATGGAGATGGATATAGTTGGACTGATCAAATATCAACTTTAAGCACAGGAATGCCAACTTGGGATGGAAAGTCTACTATGGTAGGTAATGCTAGTAATGGACATGCTAAAATAACTTATAAGGGTTATAATATTTTGGAAAATTTGCAAGTAGAGAATGCAGAAGTGGTTAAAGTAGATGGAGAAGAAAAGTATAAAGTTTTTATAGAAGATTATATTCTTGATACAAATATTACAGCAGATTTGTTAACTTCTATGGATTTTATAGTTGGTTTAGGAGAGGCTACGTTAGAGGTTGGTAAGACTCATTATATATCTATGATAGATAAGAATGGTGTTTTATATGTTATACCTTTAGAGGTTTTAAGTAAAACTTTTGATATTAGTATTGGGTTTGATGAATTAGAATTTGAGTTTGATAAGAATATCTTTTTGTATGAGTTCGGTGTCTCTTATGAAATTAAAAGTTTGAACCCTAATATAATTGTTCCTAATGGTATTACTTATACAGTTAAAAATGAGAAAAAGCTTAGGACAGGTAGAAATGATGTTGTTGTTTCAGTGACAGATGGAGTTAAGACAGTTGATTATACTTTTGTAGTTACTAGAGAAGGAAAGAATTTTACTGTGGTGGATTTTCCTTATACTGGAGATGTGCAAGAATATATTGTTCCTCATACTGGTAAATATATTATAGAGTTATGGGGAGCACAAGGAGATAAGACCGCATATGGAGCTTATACTAAAGGTACTATAGAATTACAAAAGGGA
>CANORX010000123.1 GCA_947569225.1 uncultured Clostridia bacterium | reverse complement strand
AACATATCTATAGTGCCATGGTTCATAGTCATAGCCTGTTATATATATTTTATCTTTTGGATATCTAAGTATAAATCCATATTTATGAGCGTTTTCGTTTAACCATTTGAATTCGTTAGTGTTTTCAAATTCTTTACTTAGATAACCATCTTTACTTACGTCAATAGCTAATCCTGTTTGGTGTTCTGAGCTTCCTGGTCTAGCAGAGAAAGTGTCTGCTTCTTCTTGTCCATGAGATGATACATATCCATTATATAATCTTGTTTGTAAGTCATAGTCTCTATATCCACTTTGTGCTTGTAAATACATTCCATTATTTTTTACGTCTTCTATCATTTTTATAAGAGCTTCTCCTGCTTCTTTTTTCATTCTTTGATTTCCACCAACGTTTATTAAATCACTTGGTGTATAGTCTTTATCAAGTGAGTAGTATTTGTTTACTAATACAAATGGGTCATCAGGGTTTTCTACTGTAGTTATGTCTGTGTAAAATGGTTTGTCAATACGAGTGTTAACTCTCATAATTATTTCTTCTGTGCTATAATCATTTTTTTCTTTTAGGTTATCATATCTTTCTATGTTTTCTAAGTGAAAATATTTTACTTCTGAATACTCAGCTAAATTTTTATTATATTTGTCTATTTTTTCAATTTCTTCTTTTTTCATATTAGTTTCTATTTTTTTAATCTCATTTTTATTAAATCCAAGTTTAGATAATTTGCTTTCTTCTTTTTTTTCTGTTTTTTCTTCTGTTTTTGTTTCGTCATTACTTATAATTTTGTATGTATAGTAAGATATAAATGTTAGTGCAAATATTATTATAAGTAAAAGACATAAGTTTCCATAATTAATTTTAATTCTTTTTCTTTTCATTTTTACCACCTATTAAATTATATCACTTATTTTGTGTTTTAAGTCAATTTTCTTTTAAAAGTGTATTATTTTTGTAAAAAGGAATAGTATTTTAGTGGAGTGTGTTTATGAAAAGACTTATTTTAATTTTTATTTTAATGTTTCTTGTTGTTCCTATTATTAACGCGGAGGAGATTTTAGAGAATAGTCAAGATGAAACTAAAAGTGAAGAGACTGTAAATCAAGATGAATTAAATAGTGAAAGTGAAGAGTCAGTTAAAGAGGAAGAGAAGACTCTTATTACTTTAAAGAGTCCTAGCGCTATTATTATGGAGACTTCTACTAAAAAGATTCTTTTAGAGAAAGCTAGTCATGAGAGGCTTGCTCCTGCTAGTATGACAAAAATTATGACGATGCTTCTTATAATGGAAGAGATAGAAAGAGGGAATTTATCTTTAGATGATGATGTTCTTATTAGTGCACATGCTGCAGGTATGGGTGGAAGTCAGGTGTATTTAGAGGCTAATAGTCATGCTAGCGTTAAGGATTTGTTAACTTCAATAGGAGTTGCTAGTGCTAATGATGCTGCGGTTGCTATGGCGGAGAAGATAGGTGGTACTGAGGAAAATTTTGTTAATATGATGAATAAGCGTGCTAAGGAGCTTGGGTGTAAGGATACTAATTTTAAAAATGCACATGGTTTAGATGAAGAAGGACATTATAGTTCTAGTTATGATATGGCACTTATGGCCACTGAACTTGTTAAGCATGAGAGTATTTTAGATATTACTAGTACTTATGAGACTACTTTAACTCATCAAAATGGAAAGTCTAGTTGGCTTGTTAATACTAATTCACTTATTAGGTTTTATTCGGGTTTAGATGGATTAAAGACTGGTTTTACTGATTCAGCTGGTTATTGTCTTACAGGTACTATGAAGAGAAATGATATGAGACTTATTACTGTTGTTATGAATGCTTCTGTAAAAGAGGATAGAAATACTGATACTATTAATATGATGGAGTATGCGTTTAGTATGTTTTATAAGGATACACTTGTTTCTAAGGATACTGTTATAGGAGAGATGTTTATTGATAATAGTAAGAAACGTAAGGTGAAGTATTATTTGGAAGAGGATGCTACTATTGTTTTAGATAAGAATACTAGTAATGTTAAATTTAAGATAGATGCGGAACTTGATAATGTGAAAGCACCTTTAAAAGCGGGAGATGTTGTTGGAACTTTAACTCTTGTTTATGATGAAGGGGAGAAGGATTATAATTTAATTGTTAAAGAGGAAGTACATGAGGCAGGTTATTTTGGTAGGATGCTCAATTATTTGAGAGATATTGTAAGTGGAAATGTTAATGTGATTAATTTTTAATGGTTAAGTTAATTAATTCTAGTTTTGTGTTTTTCATATTATATATTAGGAATGGAAAAAATTCCTGAAGGAGTATTATAGTTATGAAAGAAGTTTATAATAAATTTGTTAATCGTTTAAAAGATTTTAAATTAAAGAAATAGCGATTTAAAAGCATTTAGAGTTTGTTCTAAGTGTTTTTTTTAAATTGTTAAAAAATATTTAAGTTCTTGTTTCAATTTTACTTAATTAGTGTTACACTAGTTTTATGAATGAAAGTTATATTAAAGGAAATGTGGTAAAGTTGTTATTTGAAAGTTCAACAGGATATAAAGTTGGACTTTTTAAGGTTAAAGAAGCAAGTGGTGAAGAAGTAAGCTCATATTTAAATAAAACTATTACTTTTACTGGGAATTTTATGCCTCTTAACAATGAGCTTTCTTATAAGCTTGTAGGTAAGATAAGTCATCATGCTAGGTTTGGTGTTCAGTTTAATGTTACTAGTTATGAATCAGTTATTCCTGATACACAAGATGGTATTGTTATGTATTTGTCTAGTGGTATTTTTAAAGGGGTGGGCCCGAAGACTGCAAAGTTAATTGTTGATACTTTTAAAGAAGAGACTATTAATGAAATTAAAAATGGGAATCCAATTCTTTCTAAGTTAAAGGGTATGAATGAAAAGAAGGCAAGAGATTTAACAAATAAGATTTTAGAGTTTGATAAAGATCAAGAGCTTATCTTGGAGTTTAGTAAGTTAGGTTTTACTACTGAAGAGTGTTTGAAGATTGTTAATAAGTATAAGAATAGGTGTTTTGATATTGTTTTAAATAATATATATGTACTGGTTAGTGATATTAATTTTCTTAAGTTAGATAAAATTTTTCTTAAAAATCATGAAGAGAATGAAGATGTTAGGATAGATGCTTTAATTAGATATAATATACAAAGTCTTTGTTATAAACAAGGGGATACTTTGATAGATAAGGAAACTTTGTTTTTGGAAGTTAATAAGTTTTTTAGTGATAAAATGCTTGATTCTAATTTGTTTCTTTCACATATTGAGAATTTAATTTTAGTGGGAGATTTGATAGAGGTTCATGATTTGGTTACTTTGAGTGAGTTTTATGAGGTTGAGGCTAGTATTGCTAGTACTATTAATTATTTGGTGGGTATTAAAGATACTTTTAAAGAGGAGACTATTTTAAGAGAGATTCAGAATTATGAGAAAGATAATGGGGTTATTTTTAATAGTGATCAGAAAGAGGCTATTTTGGGTAGTTTGATTAATAATTTATTTATTATTACTGGTGGACCTGGTACAGGTAAGACTACTATTATTAAAGCTGTTGTTGATATTTATGAGAAATTAAATGTAGCGACAGAACTTAAGGATATTA
>CANORX010000122.1 GCA_947569225.1 uncultured Clostridia bacterium | reverse complement strand
CGGAACGTAAGTCCCATTTCTTTTATTTTATCTATTACTTCTTTTAGTGATTTTTTTCCTAAATTTCTTATTTTCATCATTTCGTTTTCAGTAAGTGAAGTTAGGTCTTGTAGTGTGTGATGACCTGCTCTTTTTAGGCAGTTGTATGCTCTTACTGATAAGTCTAATTCTTCTATTGGTGTTTCAAGTGTTTTTTGGATAGGATCTTCTTCTTTGTCTGCAAGTAATCCTGTCATATCTGCAATTTTGTTAAGTTTTGTTAGTACATCGAAGTGTTCTATTAGTATTCTACTAGCTAAGGCAATTGCTTCTTGTGGAGTCATTGAACCATTTGTATATACTTCCATAACAAGCTTGTCATAGTTTTCAGATTGTCCTACACGTGCTGGTTCTACTTCATAGCTTATTCTTTCTATAGGACTATATAAAGAGTCAATTGGTATTACTCCAACTTCATCGATAGTCATTGCTTTTCTATTTTCTTTAGCATCTACATATCCACGTCCGTTAGATATAGTCATCTCCATGTCTAAGCTTCCACCTTTTGCAAGCGTTGCTATTACTAAGTCTTTGTTTACAATTTCAACATCTGCATCTGGTGTAATGTCAGCAGCAGTTATTACTCCTTCTTTGTTAGTTTTTAGGTATAATTTTTTATCTTCTTCTACATAGTTTTTAACTACTAGTTTTTTTAGATTTAAAACTATTTCTGTAACGTCTTCTACTACTCCATCTATTTTTTGGAATTCGTGTAGTACTCCTTCAATTTTTACTGATTTTACTGCACTTCCAGGTAAGTTTGATAGCATAACTCTTCTTAACGCATTTCCTAATGTTGTACCAAAACCTCTTTCTAATGGTTCTAATACAAATTTTCCAAAAAAGTCATTTTCTCTGTATTCTACTGCTTTGTATTCTGGTTTTTCAAATCTTAACATAATTCTACCCCTCTTTCCTAAACACGTCTTCTCTTAGGTGGTCTACATCCATTATGTGGTACTGGTGTTACATCTGTTATTGAAGTTACTTCTAATCCAGCTGTTCCTAGTGAACGTATAGCTGTTTCACGTCCTCCACCAATTCCTTTTACAAATACAGATACTTTTCTAAGTCCCATATCATAAGCTGCTTTTCCTGCTGCTTCTGCAGATTGTCCTGCTGCGAATGGAGTTTTCTTTTTAGAACCTTTGTATCCGATAGAACCACTTGATGCCCAGCTTACTACTCCACCATCTTCGTCTGTTATTGTTACGATTGTGTTATTGTAAGTTGCATGTATGTGTGCTTGTCCAACTGTTATGTCTTTCTTAGCTTTTCTTTTTCTTCTATTATATGCCATTACATTAACCTCCTATTTCTTCTTATTAGCTATTGTTTTAGCTTTACCTTTACGTGTTCTTGCGTTTCTGCTTGTTCTTTGTCCTCTTACTGGTAGACCTTTTTTATGTCTAGTTCCTTGGTATGAATTAATTTCCATTTTAGTTTTGATGTTCATTTCAACTTCACGTTTTAAGTCTCCAACTAATACATAGTTGTCACATTCTTTTCTAAGTTTGTTAATGTCATCGATGCTTAAGTCTTTAACTCTTATATCCTCACTTACGCCAGCTAATTCACAAATTTTCTTTGCGCGGCTAGGACCTATACCATAAATGTAAGTTAATCCTACTACTATTCTTTTTTCTTTTGGTAAATCAATATTTTTTATACGTGCCATAATTACCTCCTATTAACCTTGTCTTTGTTTGTGTTTTGGATTTTCACAAATTACCATTACTTTTCCTTTTCTTTTTATTACTTTACATTTTTCACATATTGGTTTTACTGATGGTCTTACTTTCATTTTAATACCTCCATTATTTTCTATATATTATTCGCCCACGTGTTAAGTCACATATTGGAATTTCTAGTAATACTGTATCACCTGGAAAGATACGTATTAGGTTTTGACGCATTTTTCCAGAAACGCGAGCTTCTACAATATGACCATTTCCAAGTTTAACTTTGAAGTCTCCACCAGGAATTACTTCAAGTACTTTTCCTTCAGCTTCTATGTATCCTTCTTTAGCCATTTAAAATTCACTCTCCTGTCAGTATTTTGTAGCCGTCTTTTGTTACGACTATTGTATGTTCAAAGTGTGCGACTGGTGATTCGTCTTGTGTTGCGATTGTCCATTCGTCTTCTAATAACCACACTTTTCTTCCTTTTAAACTAAACATCGGTTCTATTGCAAGTGTCATTCCTTCTTTTAGAATTATTTTTTCTGATTCTTCATTGCTATAGTTTGGTATGTATGGGTCTTCATGCATTTCTTTTCCTATACCATGTCCTGTTAATTCTTTTGGAACTCCGTAACCATGTTCTATTGCTACACTTTCTATAGCCTTGCATACTTCGTTTAGTTTAATCCCTTCTTTCACTTCGTTTAAGCCTTTGTATAGTGCTTCTTTTGTGTGAATTAAGAGGTCGTTAACTTCTTTACTTATATTACCTACTTTATAAGTTCTTGCAGTGTCTGCCATGTATCCTTTGTAATTTATTACTAAATCGATTGATACTATGTCTCCTTCTTTTAGTACTCTACTACTAGGTATTCCATGTACTACTTCTTCGTTAACTGATGTACATATACTTTTAGGATATCCTTCATAGCCAAGTTCAGCTGATGTACACCCTTTCATTCTTATGAATTTGTCAGAAAAATCGTCTAGGTCTTGTGTTTTTATTCCTGGTTTTATTATATTTTCTAATTCGTTTAGTAATTGATATGCTACTTCACCAGCATGTGCCATTAGTTCGATTTCTTTTTCTGTTTTTATACTAATCATTTTTTACTCCTAGAGACTCTTCTATTTCAGTAAATACTTTTATAGGAGTAAGTTCTCCATTTATTGTTATTAGATTTCCTTTTGTTTTAAAGTATTCTATTAATGGTTTAGTTTCGCTTTCATATATTTTATATAGTTCTTCATATGCTTCTTTTGTGTCATCTTTTCTTGTTGTTAGTTCACTACCACAATCGTCACATATGTTTTCAACTTTTGGTGTTAAATTAGGATTTTCACTGTTGTATCCTTTTTTGCATTTAGGACACGTTAGTCTTGATAGTTTTCTTTTAAGTCCAACTTTTTTATCTATGTTAATAAATATTATTTTATCCACATTTAAGTTTAATTTTGTTAGAATGTCTTCATAGTCAGGTACTTGTTTCATTGTTCGTGGATATCCATCAAGTATAAAGCTTTCCTCTTTATTTAGGGTAGATAGTTTGTTTTCTAATACTTTTTTTGTTATAGAATCATCTACTAGTTCTCCACGTTTCATTTTTTCGTCTAGGTATTCACCTAACTCAGTTTTGTTTCTGACTTCATCTCTAAATAGTTCTCCTATGCTTATGTGTTTATAACCATATTTTTCTTTTAACATAGTACTAAATGTTCCTTTGCCTGCGGCTGGAGGAGCTATAAATATTATATTCATAGTTTTACCTCCTATATGCTCGACTAGCAACTGAACTTTCAAGTTGTTTGTATGTTTCTAATAATACTCCAACTACTATTAGTATACTTGTTCCACCTAATGTGACAGTGCTTGGCATCTTTGATACCCAACTAAATACTATC
>CANORX010000121.1 GCA_947569225.1 uncultured Clostridia bacterium | reverse complement strand
CATCATTAACATTTACTTTAACATACTAAATAACGGTTGGGACAAATTCACATTCTACTGTCCTTACGAATACACAACATGCTTATATGATGTTGAAAGCATAGCTTTTGATAACGAATTACTAAGTAAAATTAATAACTATGTCCATCCATACAATAGCTTTTATAACATGAATACTAAAGTCTCTAGTAGTGGTGAAATATCTATAGAAATAGAACACAAATATAGTAAAGATAAAATAACAAAAATAAACACTAAAATAAATAACATACTAGAAGAACTAAAATTAGATGGAAAAAGTGACAAAGAAAAAATAAAACTAATACATAACTACATAATAAAAAACTCACAATATGATAATGATGCAATAACAGGAAACAGTTCTTATGACTCCAACAGCGCATACGGAAACCTAATAGAAGGACACAGTGTATGTTCTGGATACAGTGATGCAATGGCCATATTTTTGGACATAATGAAAATACCCAACTTAAAAGTAAGCAGTGAAAACCACGTATGGAATTTAGTATACATAGACAACTCTTGGTTACATCTAGACCTAACTTGGGATGACACAGACAATGACAAATACAATAATAACTTCTTTTTAATAACAAAAGAAAAGCTCTTATCTCTAGACAAGAAAGAGCACATATATGACGAAAATTTCTTTTTAGAAGCTAGATAAATAGGCTTCTATTTTTTTTATAGTATCACTCATATTATCAAAATCAACATCAAACCATTTAATACCATCAAACTGATTCTTAATCCAAGTATACTGCCTTTTAGCATACTTTCTAGTCCTTAACTTAGTAGTCTCCACAGAATCATGCAAATCCATCTCACCCTTAAAATAACTAAATAACTCTTTATAACCAATTAAACTTTCAGCCTTATGATAATTACCATTATAAAGATTTCTAGCCTCCTCTATAAAACCATCACAAAGCATTATCTCTACACGTTTATCTATTCTCTCATATAGTCTTTGCCTATCAGCTGTTAACCCAATTAAAACAAAATCATAAATAGGCTTATCCTTACCACTATTATTCTTAATAATCTCATTAGTCAAATCATAATGACTTAAAAAACGCTCTAACCTTTTTCTATTATTAACATGAATATTATTCTCTTTATAAATCTCATCAACTCTACTCTTTAACTCTATATTAGTAAACTTAGAATAATCCACACTCCCAGTCTCTTGACTAAAATTATAATCATACAAAAGAGCTTTAATATATAATCCTGTTCCCCCTACTATCAAAACATTTTTATCCCTTTTAATAAGTGAATCTAAAACCTTTCTCGCATCCCTTTGATAATCATAAACAGTATAATTATTACTTAAAGAAGTAACATCTAACATATGATGAATAACACCATCCATCTCTTCCTTTGTAACCTTAGCTGTACCAATACTTGCTTCTTTATATATAGAAGTAGAATCTGCATTTATAATATCTGCATTCAAATACTTAGCAAGCTTAATACTTATACTTGTTTTCCCTACTGCTGTAGGCCCTAATAATACTACAATTTTCATTTAATTCACCCTTTTAAAAAGTTTTTCTAACTCATATTTTGTATATTTAATAATTGTTGGTCTACCATGAGGACAAGTATAAGGAAACTCACACTTCATAAGTCTCTTAATAAGCATCTCTTGCTCAAGAGGCCCTATATTAGTATTAGCTTTAACACTCATCTTACAAGACAAATTAATAGCCAGTTGCTCATTAAATTTAACTCTATCAAACCTTTTCTCCATACTAACAATTAAATCAAATATCTTTTTAACACTTTCCTCTTCTTGACCTTCTAATAACCAAGTAGGATGAGAAACAACCTTAATAGTATTTATACCAAACTCTTCAAAAGTAATACCTAAACTTTCAATAAACGCCTTATTCTCTTGAATAGTTAAATACTCAGTCTTTGAAAACTCTATATTAATAGGAAATAACAAATTAATAGTACTAACATTCTGATTCTTTAAAGCATTTAAAAATCTCTCATAATTAATCCTCTCATTAGCGGCATGAATATCTATCATATAAACAGTATCTTCATCATTAGCAAAAAGATACGTACCCATTGCTAAGCCAACAGGATGAATTAAAGTATCTTGATTATTTCTCTCTATCTCACTTTCATTATACTCTAAACTCTCACTTTCTAAATTAAAAGAAAGACTAGTCTCCTCTTGATACTTTGTATCTTCAAAATAAGTAACATCATCACTTACACTATCCTCACTACTAAAGTCATTATAAACACCTCTAGTTTCACGCAAACTTGGCTTCTCTACATATGCTTTAAAAGTATTATCAACTCTATTTAACTTATCTCTAATTAATCCAAAAAGAAGCTCTTCTAAAGTTTCCATCTTACTAAACTTTATATCTTGCTTTGTAGGATGAATATTAACATCTATTATAGTAGGATCTGTATCTATATTAATAACAACTATAGGATACTTATTCTCTGCTAAAAAAGTATGATATGCATCCTTAATAATTCTATTAACATAAGAGTTAGTAACTATTCTACCATTAACTATAGTAGTAATATGTGTTTTAGTACTTTTACTTACATTTATATTACTAACATAACCATTTATATCATAATCTAAATTAGTACCATTAATCCTAACCATATTCTTACTTACATTATATCCATAAATCTCATGTATAGTTTTCAAAAGATCATTAGAACCACTAGTCTTTATAATTTCTTTATCATCGCACTTTAAAGAAAAACTTATATGAGGATGAGACAAACTAAGTTTCTCTATAAGCGATGTAACATTATTTAGTTCAGTATAATAACTCTTAAGAAACTTAAGTCTTGCTGGAGTATTAAAAAATAAATTACTAACTATAATTGAAGTACCACTTGTAACACTACCCTTAGTAGAAGATAAAAGTTTCCCACCCTTAATATTAACACTAGTAGAAACACCATCCTTACAAGTATTTAATAGAACCTGAGAAACACTAGCAATAGAAGGAAGAGCTTCACCACGGAATCCCAAAGTATTAATAAAATACAAATCATTTTCATTTTTAATTTTACTAGTAGCATGAGGAGTAAAAGCAAGTAACGCATCAGTTTCATCCATACCTACACCATTATCTATAACTTTTATTTCCTTTATACCTGCATTAACAAGTTCTACTTTTATTATAGTACTTTTAGCATCTATACTATTCTCAACTAATTCCTTTACTACAGAAGAAACTCTCTCTACAACTTCTCCAGCTGCGATTTTATTTGAAAGAGTCTCATCCATTACTTTTATTACTCCCATTATTACACTTCCTTAAACTTATAAATTTCTTAACTTTTCTAGTTTTCTTCTCATTCTTTCTCTTCTATCTTCTTCAGTTGAATCTATTATTAATCCAGAGTTTTGATGTGATATTAGATTATCAGATTTCAGAGATATTACTGGACGCACGGAATTCGTAAAGTAGACCCAACTGTTATACAAGTAGCCAGGAATACCAGAACCATACACAAAGAACACGTACGCGTACCCACCGCTGAAGCGATTCGGACTCATTGTCCAATATCCATATGTTCTCTTTGTTTTTAATACTTCTAATGGTAAATTTTTTACTTCTTCTTTTGTTAT
>CANORX010000120.1 GCA_947569225.1 uncultured Clostridia bacterium | reverse complement strand
AAAAAAAAAAAAAAAAAAAAAAAAAAAAATTTCACTAAAAAAAACAATTATTACAAATATTCTATGATAAAATAAATAGTTATTTAAATTTGATGAACTATCTGTAATAATCTTTATTTCTACTTTTGGATGAGATTCATAAAATTTACAAATAGGCTCTGCTAATATATTATCTGCTATGTTTCTTGTCGTTCCTATAACTATGGTTCCTTCTTCATCGATACTGCTTGAATTTAAATCTAAACTATCAAATGATAATGATAATCTTTTAAATAATTGCTCTCCATCAGAAGTCAAAGAAATTCCTTTATTTGTTCTATTAAGTAGCTTTAAATCTAACATTTCTTCTAAATTAGTTATTCTTTTACTAAGATTTGAAGTTGTTATTTGTAACTTTTCAGCAGCAGATGTCATATTTCCTTCTTTTACTATAATATAAAAATCATAATAAATTTGGATATTATCTCTTATATTAATCATTTAACCACCCCTTAAATTGTATATTATAATACAATAAAATCATATTAATGTCAAAAACAATTATCTTGAATTATCAAAATAATTGCTAATATTATAATCCAAATTTTCTACGTTCAGAACTTTCCAATTCACTATATTCTTCTAAACTTATTTGCTCAACACCAGCTAAACCTTTTAATGTAGCCATAAGTTCATTGTATTCTTGTACTTGTTCTGGTGTCATTTTAGCAATAACACTTGGATCCAATTGTAATCTATTTGCTTCATCAATAAATGCTTTCTTTTCATCTCTTGAAGATTCTCCCCATTTTTGAATTATATCTTTAAGAGTTTGAATTAATAATTCTTGTGATGACAATTGAGATTTTTCTTCAACTTTTTTTGCTCTTTTTTCAATATGTGATTTAAGAGAAGTCCATAATGTTTGTACTTCATCACTTTCTTCTTTAGATAAATTAAAACTAGGTACTAATTTTACTAATGAATTAAATCTTTGTACTTTTTCTGCATAATCCGGACTATTTAATAACATAGTTGGATTCACTCTCATCATTTTTTCCATATTACGAAGTAACATCATAAATTCTTCTTTTTCACTCATATCATAATTTAACATATTATTCACATCCTTTTTTACTTACTATCAAATATAGTTCTTTAATAATGTTTTCATCTGAAATTGGATAAACACTATTATCTTTAAACTCAACAAAACATAAATCTTCTCCATTTGTTGGTTCAAGTTTACTAATATATAAATAACATTTTTCTTTTAAGTCTATTTTATCAATTATATAGTATTCATTATTGTCTTCTAACTCTATTATCTTTCCTTTTTCTATCATACTATCTTATTCCTTTTATAGTGTTATGAGCTTTATATATTATTCCACATGCCGCCTCTGCAATAATACTCGCTAAAGCAGAAATAGATACACCTTCAAATTTATTTAACATATAATCTCGACCATAAACTGTTTCAAATAATTTAACTATTATATCATGTTCTGCAGCTGATTTTGTAGAAGCAATTTTACCTGCTAAATACATACTTTCACCTATATCCATAGAATTAAAAGTAATTAAGTATATTACGCTCGCTACTATTGCAGTTGTAACACCCAAAAGAATTAACTTTGGTAAAATACTTTCCTTTTCTTCCTCATTAGGTTCCCTAACATTTTTAATTTGCATTATCTTTGTCTCCCTAAAGTATTAATCTCTTCATCAGTAGCTGTTAAATCACTTACTATTCTCTCACGTTGTCTTAATAGAAATTCTCTTTTTTCTTCTATTGTCATATCTTTATAAGATTTAACCTTTGCAGTTGACACAGTTTGTTCTTCTTTTTGTTCTGAAGCACTTACAACTGGTTGAACAACTGATGATTTTGGCTTTTCTTCAGGTTTATATATTGTTCCTCTTTTTAATAATTCGTTTTCTACTTCTTGTTCATCTGTTGTTAAAAGTTTATAAGCATTATACATATTAAATCCAGGTGCAACTAAATTTACAATAGTTGAAAATAAATTCATTTGTTTTTTCTCACTAGAAAATACATATCCCTTTTTTAATAAGTTCTTTCTTGTTGATAATGTTTTTGTAAAATCTATTGCCACACTAGCCACTGTTGTTGCTAAATAAATATTTAATAACATTATAAATTCCCCCTTAATGTTGCTTACATTATACCAAATTTAGCACAAAAAGTCAAATTTAGGCCTATTTGCTATTACGATTTTTCGTTGTAAATAAAAGAAAAAACACTTCCTAATGAAGTGAATTTCATATTAATTTTAATTAAACATAAATAGTCTTTATTACTTTTCTTTTTTTGTAATTCCAGCTTCTTGCAAACTAGATATTAATTTTTTATTAAACATACCAGTTATTTTGTAAGACTCACCGTTTTTTAATAATAAAGTAATAGCACTTGCGACACCTACTGAAAAAGAATCAATTTCATCTAAATTATGTTCAAATTCAGATGATAATCTTCCTTGTGTAGCTTTAAAAATAACTCTTTGATTAGTTACATATAATTTACCTGGATTTGCTTGCGGTAAAAACATAAACTTTTTTACATTAGATGCTTGTTGTTCTCCTAATAATTGCTCGTTATTTTTTAATTCTATCTTTGCCATTTAATTCTTACCTCTCTTTCATAAAAATTATATCATAAAAATAGATTTATTTCTATTCATAACTAAAAATATAGTGAAAAGTATTTATTCCCCCATAATTCTTATATCACCGTTAGACCAAATTTTATCATCATCTGAAGACCATTTTATATTAGTATCATCATTCTTATCTATATAATCACAGCATGCTTGATATTCAGAAAATTGAAAAAAAGCAATTTCACAAACTTCATTATTATAATCAATCGCTCTATCGATTCGATAATATTTCGCATTTGGTACTGATGAGGATTGCCATAGTTCTTCATCTGGATCTGGTTCTATTTCATCATCTGGTACATTTACTTTAATAATAGTTAAAAGCTCCATATCTTTTCCAAAACTATTTAACCAACATTTAGAACCAAATTCCAAAGCAGCAAGAGGTAAATCAGTTAAATAAACATAACCCCTTCTAGTTTTTGCGTGTCCTTCTTTGGGATAATGAGAATTTTCATCAGTTGTAGCCGATATTTCTTCATCTCCAACTATTGAACGAAAATTATTATATGATGTGCCATGATATAAAATCAAAATAATCAACTCCTTATCAATCAACTAATTTTTATATTTTTCTTTTTTGGCTTTCAAACTGTTCCTTCTCCACATCATAATCAAGTGATGCTTTAAGTAATAATAGCATTTCTCTTAAATTTTCTAATGATTTCATTGTATCACTTCTTAATTTTTCATCATTCACAGTTTTAGCCATAGTTCTGACCAAACCATATTTCATTGTACCTTCTAGCACTTTTGGAGCTATTCTCAAACTATCGATAACTAAACCTTTACAGTCATTTAAACTTCTTTTTATCATAAACTCTACTACCTGTTCTTGTAATAATTCTTTAGCTGTTAATTTATTATCTGCAAATCCACTAATACCATTTAAACAAACAAAAGCCTTAGCCATACTAAACAAAAAATCTGGAGGGTTTATTTCACAAACCAAGCAAGCATTGATTACATCTACAAAATAATGTGTAACATCTTTAGTCT
>CANORX010000119.1 GCA_947569225.1 uncultured Clostridia bacterium | reverse complement strand
CCTAATTGTGAGAATGAAGTCGAAGTGAATATTGCTAATGTTAGTAAAAAATGTGATGCTGTTTTTATAACACATTATCACGGCGACCATATAGGCGAATATATGCAAGTTAATAAAGATGTTCCTATTTACATTGGAAAACAGGCAAAAGAGATTTTTACTATATTTCAAAATAAAATGAAAGATACAGGAGTTACAGACATTACACAGGATCATATTGATAAAATAGATACATTTAAAATATTTAAGCAAGGTGTACCTTTAAAAATTGGAGATATGAAAATAACCCCTATTCGTACAGACCATTCGGCATTTGACAGTTATATGTTTCTTATAGAAGCTAACGGCAAGAAAATTTTACATACTGGAGATTTTCGTTTGCATGGTCCTATGGGAAAAGGAACACCTAGAACACTCAAAAGAATAGGAAAAGTTGATGTTCTTATTTGTGAACATACAACACTATCAAGACAAGATGAAAACTTTGTGTCTGAATTTATGTTACAGGAAGAAGCAGTTAGTTTAATAAAAAGTAAAAAATACATTTTTATACTATGTGCTTCTACTAACATTGACAGGATAGCTTCTTTTTATCATGCAAATAAAAAAGCAGGAGAAAAACTGTTTATATGCGATATTTACCAAAAGAAAATACTTGATTATGTAAGCAAAAATAGTGCGAAATATACAGATTATTATAATTTCTCTGATGTTAAGAGTTTTGATAGCGAATTGTATAAAAAGATGGTAAGTAATGGTTTTTGTATGTTAGTTCGCAGCAACTACTTTTCAAAGAAATTTGTTTATAACCCTAGATTTAAAAACAACCTATTTATTTATTCTCAATGGTTAGGATATATACAAGGAGAAAATGCAGAAAAAGACCTCGTTAAGTTTGTTCCTAAAAAATACACATATTTACATACAAGCGGTCATGCAACTGTTGACGGAATTATAGAGGTTTGTAACATTGTTCAACCTAAAGTGATAATTCCTATACATCGGAATAAACTCATACGATTTTGATAAGTTAGACTTACCATATAGAATTAGACATTTAAAGAATAAGGAAATATACAAGATATAATGAATTATGAAAGGAATCTTAAAATATGGAACACAAAACAGCAGTTGAAAAATTAAAGGAACATGAATATGATATGAATATTAAGGCTCAAATAAGAAATTTCAAAGTAGAAATACTAGACAATGGAGATAATACAGGATCAATAACAGTATGGAAATTTAACAAGCACAAAAAGAACTTAAGTGAGATGCTAACATTTATTGAAACACAGACATTTGTTGAAACATTAGACATTGAGGGAATTGCAGATTTTCAAGTAAGTATTAAGAAAGAAAATGAAATACTAGAAGATGGTTTGTTTTTAGATAAAATTACAAAATGGATATATAACCGACTAAACAATAAAAATATAGAATTTATGTATGAGTTTGTTGGTGGAAAATACAACGGACAAACTATGACTAAAGCAGAAGTTGAAACTTTATCACACGGACTAACAGAAGATTTAACACATATTAGACAAAAAGGTGGTACTTGTCAAAGGAAAGAATTAGACAACCAACCTCTAGTAGATGGTTACTTATCGCCTATGTTCTCACATATAGACTATGGACTGGTTTATTTACGATATGAAACACAAGAAGTCTATAATACAGTACCAGATTAGAAAGGAGATGTAAAATATGGCAGGAAGAATTGATTATGCAGAAAGACAGGAACGAAAAAAAGAAATATACCAAGAACGAGTAGAACAAGCAGAACAAAGAAGCCAAGCACATTATGAAAATCAAAGCAAGATAGCAAGTGCAATACCTATGGGACAACCTATTTTAACAGGACATCACAGCGAGAAACGACATAGAAACGATTTAAAGAAGATAGACAATGAAATGAGGAAATCTATACAAGAAAGTGAAAAAGCAGACTATTATAGAAATAAAATAGACAATATTGATAATAGCAAAGCAATATCTTCGGACGATCCAAAGGCTATTGAAAAACTACAAGCTAGAATTGAAGAATTAGAAAAGGCAAAAGTTGAAGTAAAAGCTAGACCTCATGAATGGTACGAGTTACCCTATCTTAATGCAGATATAAGAAGATGTAAAGACAGAATAAAAGAAATTCAAGAATTAGAAGAATTGCAGTTTGAAGATGTTACCTTTACTGGTGGCAAAGCAATATTAAATAGAGAAATAAACAGGTTGCAGTTTATATTTGATGCTATACCAGATGAAGAAACAAGAACTACATTAAAGAAACATGGTTTTAAATGGTCAAGATATGAACAAGCATGGCAAAGATTATATAACAAAAATGGTATTTATGCAGTTAGATATGTTATTGAAAAAATAAATGAAAGAGGCGAAGAAAATGATAACTTGTAGACCTTACACTTTTATTGAAGATACAGAGAAAATGAAAGATTTTCTAAAACTGAATAAAGAGGACTTTTTGAAATCATATAGTTATTTACTTGAAGAAGAATATGATGCGACAGTTTGGGAATATATAAAACGTACTAGAAATGCTTATAAAAGACAGATTTTAGATTAAGAACTTTATATTAGTAATACCTATGTAACACTACTATTGCCCTCATATATTGAACTAGAGAGGCTACATAGCCTTTAGAGAGGGTATATTTATTTTTACAAAATTTTTTTCGCCGTAGTATATAAAACAGCTTAAAATCGAGCCTAGAGGACAACAGATAGGATATAAGAGTTTTTAAAGACTAAACCATATCTGGCATAGTGGCATAGTGAAATTCCAATAATTTATTGTGTTTTAGTAACTATTTAATTTTTCTTTCACAAACTGATAGTATATTTATATACTTCGTATATAAATATAGCAGACTTCATGCAAAATTGATTTATTGAATATAGGAAAAATATTTTATTACTACATATCTGGCATAGTAAAATTCCAATAAATAAGCTAGTCCTATTGACTAGCTTATTTATTATTAAGTTATTAAGTGTTGTCAGATGTTGCTTCTTCATTCTCTGGCTTTTGTTCTTCTTGTGTGCTTTGTTCATTATCTATTGTTTGTTCATCATCTGTATTTTGTTCATCATAAAGTCGTGTACAAAGATAATCTTCAAAATTACCTTTCCAATTTTTCCTTTTATAATTATCATCGTATGCTTTATCTGCTTCTCTAGTTGTACAATTCCATGTAATATAGTCATCGTAAATATCTTGAGTTTTAGAATTATCGAAATCTGGAGAAGCATAATACCATACTCTTTTACCACCCAATAAGTATCGTTCAGGTCTATAATTTAAGGCTAATATTTGCTTACCAAATTGTGAGTCGCTAACCGCTTCTCTGTTATGGTTGTTGCACCATTTTTTATATTCCTTATAATAGGTTGATTTAACGATAATTGTTTTTATAGGAAATAAACTTGCAAATTCTAATGCGCTATTACATTCCATAAAATACTTCTTCGTTTCTTCCTCTACAATAGGCGGAATTGTAAACCTACCAACCTCTAGCACTTTTTCAAATGCTTGTATAGCCCTAGTTACAATGATTTTCAACGCTTCTTTTTTACATAGCTTTTCTCCAATGTTAATATCACGATTACCTCTGTCATCTGTAAACGTGGCATTGAATGGTATCACAATAACGAGGTCGG
>CANORX010000118.1 GCA_947569225.1 uncultured Clostridia bacterium | reverse complement strand
AACAATTTTATTTGGAACCTATAATTGGTGAGTTTGATGATCCTTCTACTCAAAATCAACATCCTCTTAATTTGTCTTTGTCTCAATATGGTAATGCAATAGTTTATGGTATTACAGGTTCAGGAAAGGAAATGTTTTTATCTACTTTGCTTTATTCATGTATGAGTTCTTATTCAGTAAATGAAGTGAATTTTTATATTATGGATTTTGGTGCTGAAACTTTAAGACAATTTGAGTCTAGTCCTTATGTGGGAGATGTTGTTTTGGTAAATGAAGAGGATAAGATTAAGAATTTGTTTAAGATGTTAAATGAGATACTTAATGAGAGAAAAGAATTGTTTGCAAGTTTTGGTGGTAGTTATCAGACTTATATTAATTCTAATGAGAAGAAAATTCCTAATTTAGTAATTATTCTTAATAATTATGAGGCTTTTATTGAGAATTATGAGGATTTAAGTGAAGAGTTAAACGGTCTTACTAGGGAAGCTTATAAGTATGGTATTTATTTTGTTATTACTTCAAGTAGTGAGAATAGTGTTAGAATTAAGACAAGACAAAATTTTTCTTTGGTTTATGTGTTACAACAGAATAATGATGTTGATTATAGTAGTATTCTTGGAAATGTTAGAGGTAAGTTTCCTCTTAAGTTTAAGGGTAGAGGTTTGTTTAAAAAGGGAAGTATTTATGAGTTTCAAACAGCTAGTATTACTTCTCAAGAACAGTCTAGTTTTATAAAAGTTTTTTGTGAACAAAGTCATGATAATAATTCTTATAAAGCTAAGAGAATACCTGTTTTACCAAGGGTTGTTGATTATAATTATATTAAGAATGATTTGGTTAGTGGGCCTAGTGTGGTAGTAGGTGTAAGTAAGAATAAGCTATTAGTAGAAAAGTATAATTTTTCTAAAAATGCTATTAATTTGATTAGTTCTTATGAGTTAGAGAATACTTTAACTTTTGTTAATAGTTTAATTAATCAAGTTTCATTTTTAAATAATTATGAGATTATGTTTGTTAATACTACTGATATTGATGTTAGTAATTCTAATTTAAATGGTAAGATTATTAGTAATAATTTTGATAAGATTTTTGAAAATATTGAAACATATGTTAATAAAGTTTATGAGATTTATGAGGCAAGTGGTTTTAATAATGATTCTATTGTTAATAATAAAAAGTATATGTGTTTTATATTTGGTGTTAATGATTTTATTAATAAGTTAAGTGATGAGAAAAAGAGAAAGTTATCTGATTTGATAAAGAGAGATAATCAAATGGGACTAGTTTCATTTGTGTTTGTGGATAATCCAGATATTCTTAAGTCTTATTCGTATGAGGATTGGTTTAAGAGTGGATGTGATACTTCAAGAGGTATTTGGATTGGAAGCGGTATTTCAGAACAGACTATTTTTAAGGTTGCTAAGTTTAATAGGGAAGATAGGGAAGATATTTCTAATGATTATGGTTATGTTGTTAGTAGTTCTAAACTATTTAAGGTTAAACTTCTTACAAGTTTTGATGTTAAAGAGGATTAGTTTCTTCTTTTTTATTGTAAATGTTTTGTTCTTAAAATTGACTTGATTAGTCTGGTGTGCTATATTATAAATAGACATAATACATGATAAATATGTATTTGAAAGGAGGTAATATTATGTCAGTATTTGCTTATGATCCAGCGGCAGCTAAAAGTTGGGGGAATACAGTTGTAAATTTTTTAAATGGGGGAGCAGAGAGTGTTGAAGGTGTTTCAAAGAAGTTTAATGAACAAATAGAGAAATTAGTTCAACCTAATGTTTGGACAGGTCCTGCAGCACTTCAAAATTATCAAAACTTTTTAGATACTCATCAAGCTTTAGTTAATTTTATTAATAGTTTTGGTACTACTTTTGAGAATGCTATGAATGAGTTAAATAAGAGTGTAGCACAGCTAGAGACTAGTAATTTAGGTAATGCTAGTAATATTTCATCTAATTTTGGAACTCTTACTTATAATCAATTGTCAGCTTTGTCTCAAGAAAATATTAATAAAGAGATAGTTAGATATGATTATGCTACTATTCAAGGTATAGGTACATCATTAAATTCTATTTTAAATTCACTTACTTCTATTAATGAAAGATTAATTAGTGAAATTAATAAATTAAATAATGGAAGTGGAATTTGGGATGGTAATGCTAGTGAAAGTGCTAAGCAAGAACTTACTTCTACTTTAAAGAGTTGTATGGATAAAGTTATAGAAGCACTTAATGTTTGTATTAAGAATATTCAAGGTGCAGCGGAAGCTGCTCAGATGGCTGATGGTAAATAGTAAAAGTCACGTAAGTGATTTTTATAAATAAGATTTTAGTTTTAAAGTCTTATTTATGAAAATTATGGGTGAATAGTTATGTATATAAATTTGAATTGTGATAAAGTAAAAAGAGAGACATCTAATATTTATAGTAATTTAAATACTACTTTGCAGGGTGTTAACGATGTTAGAAATACTGTAAGTAATATTTCATCTATATGGAAGGGTGAAGAATATAGTCAGTTTTCTAATAAGATGTCTTCTTTTTTAGAAGAGATTAATAAATTTGAAAAGTCTTTGGAAGAGGCTATGAAGTTTGTTAATGGATATGTTAGTGCTAGTGAGAAATTGGATTCTCATTATGCTAATCAAAATATTAATATGAAATAAAGAGAAAGAGGTTGTTCTTATGATGCAATGTGATTATAATGCTTTGAAAGAGTATGCTAGTTTACTTAATAAACGCTTTAATCAAATAAGGGAATCTATGAATGATATTGAGAATAGTTATAAAGATATAGTTAGTACTAATAATTGGAGTTCTATTACTAGAGAGTATTTTTATTTAGATAATTATAGTAAGATGCTTATAAATTATGATACTCTTCAAAATAAGTTTAATAATGTTAATTTGTATTTGGAACAAGTTATTAATAATTATATTGCTTTTGAGCAAGCAATGAGTCAGTCTTTTGGAGGAGTTTAATGGCTAAGTATTCTAATGTTAGAGCTAATGAGTTATTAAATGCTATTAATACGTCATTAGGAGATATTAATAAGCATAATTTGTCTAATGTAAAGTCTTCTTTAGGAAATAAAATGATACTAGATTCTGGTGTTAGTCCTAGAGTGTCTAAAGCTATAAGTTCTATTACATCTAATGGTAGTTTAAATGGTAATTTAGTTAATTTAAAGAATAAACTTACTAATTTGAAAAATGCTGTTAATATAATAATTAAATATCAAAAGCTTGAAAGAGAGATTCAGGAACTTAAGAGGAGACTTAGTACTGCTAGTAAGTATGCTATTAATTCTATAAGAAGGCAGATAGCTTCTAAAGAGAGGACTTTGGCACTTTATGAGAGTCAAATAGATAGGTTTTTGTCTAGATAAGGAGAAAAGAAATGTTTGGGAGAATTTTATATATTAGTGATAATATAGCTTATATTGAAAATAAGAGTAGTAGTGATACTAAAGGGGATTTGTTAAATTTACATTTGATTTTTGAACATGAGGATCAAAATATTTTGGGTGAGATACAAGAGATTAGAGAAGATAGAATTGAAGTTAAGTTTCTTGGGGAGTTTGTTAATAATAGGTATTATAATGGTATTTTGAGAAAGGCAAGTTTGAATAGTTCTATTAGAACTATAAAGGAAAATGAGCTTTTG
>CANORX010000117.1 GCA_947569225.1 uncultured Clostridia bacterium | reverse complement strand
AGACAAAGCTTTAAAAAGTAAAATAGCAAGAGAAGCAGCAAGAAAAGCTCGCGAAGAAGCTAGAAACGGAAAATCCAAAACTGGAAAAGACAAAATACTAAATGGAAAACTAACCAAAGCGGCAGGAAAAGACTCAAAAAAGAATGAATTATTCTTAGTAGAAGGAGACTCAGCAGGAGGATCAGCCAAAACTGGAAGAAACAGAGAAACTCAAGCTATTTTACCGCTGCGCGGAAAAGTACTAAACTGTGAAAAAGCCAGTTCCAACGACATAAACGGAAACGAAGAATTAAATCTTATAATACAAACAATAGGTGCAGGAATTGGAACAAGTTGTAATCCAGAAGACTCAAATTATGGAAAAATCATAATTATGACCGATGCTGATGATGATGGAGCACATATACAAATATTACTCTTAACATTCTTCTATAGATTCATGAAACCATTAATTGAAACAGGAATGATATATGTAGCAAACCCACCACTATACTCAATAGAATATGGAAAAACAAAAGAGTACATTGGCACAGATGAAGAATTAACAGAAAAAAAGAAAACCATAAAAAGCAATTATAAAATTAACAGATTCAAAGGTCTTGGAGAAATGGATGCAGAGGAATTATTTGAAACTACTATGGACCCTAAAAAAAGAAGCTTAATAAAAGTAACAATTGAAGACGCAATGCTAGCAGAAAAACGCGTAAGTGTCCTTATGGGAGACAAAGTAGACCCAAGAAAAGAATGGATTGAAGAAAATGTTGACTTCACACTAGAAGACGACTTTAGGAGGTAGTAATGAAAAAAACTAAAGAAGAAAACATAGTAGAAAAAATATATAACTACACCCTAGAAGAAATAATGGGGGATAGATTTGCAAGATACTCAAAATCAATAATACAAGACCGAGCCTTACCTGATGTAAGAGATGGGCTTAAACCTGTACAAAGAAGAATACTATATTCAATGTATGAAAGTCATAACACTTATGACAAGCCTTTTAGAAAAAGTGCGAAAGCTGTTGGAGACATAATGGGTAACTACCATCCACATGGAGACTCAGCAATATATGAAGCTCTAGTTAGACTATCACAACCTTGGAAAATGAGAGAACCATTAATAGAAATACACGGAAATAATGGTTCAATAGATGGAGATGGACCAGCAGCAAGCCGTTACACAGAAGCGCGTCTTTCAAAACTATCTAACATCATGCTAGAAGACATAAACAAAAAAACTGTAGAAATGGCACTTAACTATAGTGACGAATTACTAGAACCTACAGTATTGCCAGCACACTTTCCAAACCTACTAGTAAACGGTTCTACAGGAATATCAGCAGGATATGCCACAAACATACCGCCACATAATCTAGGAGAAATAATAGATGCAACAATAAAAAGAATTGAAAGTCCAAACTGTAGATTAGACACTATTTTAGAAATAGTAAAAGGCCCAGACTTCCCTACAGGTGGAGTTGTAGAAGGTAAAGAAGGATTAATAAATGCTTACACCACAGGAAAAGGAAAAGTAGTCCTAAAAGCAAACTATGAAATAATAAAAGAAAAAGGAAAAAGTCAAATACTAATAAAAGAAATACCTTTTGAAGTCCTAAAAGAAAGCCTAAAAAAGAAAATAGAAGACATTAAATCTGACAAAAAAATAGATGGAATATTAGATGTCATAGACGAATCTGACAGACAAAACATGGCTAGATTAGTAATAGAACTTAAAAAAGATGCAGATGCAGAACTAATAATAAACTACTTACTTAAAAACACAGATCTACAAATAAATTATAACTTTAACGTAGTTGCAATAGTAAACAGACGTCCAAAAATATTAGGAATATTAGAAATACTAGATGCCTTTATATCACACAAAAAAGAAGTTGTCTTAAACAGATCAACATTTGAATTAAATCACGCTTTAGCAAGAATTCATATCGTTGAAGGCTTCATAAAGGCATTAGACATACTAGATGAAGTAATAAAAACAATACGTGCTAGTAAAAACAAACAAGACGCTATATTTAACTTAGTCAAAGAATACACATTTACTGAAGAACAAGCGACAGCAATAGTCATGATGCAATTATACAAACTAACAAACACAGACGTAACAGACTTAGAAAATGAATTTAATGACTTAACTAAGAAAATTGAGTACCTAAGAACACTTATCAGTGATGAAGAAGTATTAAAAAGCGTTATAAAAGATGAACTTAGAAACATAAAAAAAGAATATGCAACACCTAGAAGAACACTAATAAGAGATGAAATAACAGAAATAAAAATAGATGAACTAAGCATGATACCTAAAGAAGACTTTATAGTAAGTGTATCTAGAAGTGGTTACATAAAGAAAATAAGCATAAAAAGTTATAACTCTAGTAAAGACACAGAATTTGCATTAAAAGAAGGAGACTATACAATAGGACTATATAAAATTAACAACATAGACACTATCATATTAATAACTAACTTAGGAAATTACTGTTACTTACCTGTTAGAGATTTAATTGAAGTAAAATACAAAGAAATAGGAAAACACATAAGTTCGTACATAACACTAAGTGAAGGAGAGCAAATAATAGCTTCATTTGGAATAAAATCATTTGATGATAGAACACTAACACTATTTAGTAAAAATGGTATGGTAAAAAGAACAGAACTTAAAAACCTACCAGTTAGTAGATACTCTAAACCAATGGTAATATTCAAACTAAAAGATGATGACGAATTAATAAGTGCTTCAATAAACGATGGAGATGCATACATAGTAACTAAAAATGGATTCGCGCTTAAATTTAATAAAGAAGAAATCCCAGTAGTAGGACTTAAAACAAGCGGAGTAAAAGGGATAAAACTTGTAAATGACACAGTAGCAAATGGATTTATAACTAACCAATCACACGAATACATAACAATATTTACAGACCAAAACACTGCTAAAAGAATAAAACTAGAAGACATAGAATTCTCAAAACGAAGTCTAAAAGGAGAAAATGTATTAAAAAGTCCAAAATCAAGAAATTACAATATAATAGAATCTTACGCAGGAAGTAAAGAAACAAAATATGGTTTAATAGACACTGATACTAAAATAATAAAATCAAGTGACATAAACATAATGGAAAAACCTAGTGTAGGAAGTGTAATAGATAAAGGAAATATAGAAAACATCTACAAAGAAGCAAGACTAAAAGTAATAGATGATACTAAATTTGAAAACACTGCTATAGATAACACACCTAAAGATCCAACTAATATAGATCCAAAAGAAGAAATAAACGAAGAAATTAAAGAAGACAAAAAACAAGAAGAAAAAGTTACTTTAAACGAAGAAAATAAACCAAAAGAAGAAGTATATGAAACAATGACAATGAGTGACTTCTTTGATGAATTCAAGATATAACAGGATTTTCCTGTTTTTCTTTTCCATTAAATATGATAAAATATATATAAAGAAACATTAAAAAAAGGAGAATACTTTAATATGGAAATATATAACTTTGATAAATATGAAAAAAGTGGATTAAGTTATGGTGGTCACGGTGGAAGTAAAAAAGGAATAATTATAAATGGCGAAAAATGGTTTTTAAAATATCCTAAATCCACAAAAAGTATGGATGTAGTAGGTTTATCTTATACAACTACACCATTATCTGAATACTTAGGGTCTCAAATT
>CANORX010000116.1 GCA_947569225.1 uncultured Clostridia bacterium | reverse complement strand
ATTAATACCATTTTCACTTAGTGCTTAGTTTTTCATAAAACTTTTCACACTATCATTTAATTTCTATATACATTATATCAAAGTTTGAAACATATTAAAACTCGAACTCTTAAAATAAATTAAAAGTCCGAGTTATTCGTCAATCTGGTGACCTGTACGGGATTTGAACCCGTGAATGCAAGCTTGAGAGGCTTGTGTGTTAACCATTTCACCAACAGGCCATTTGTTCTTTTCATTGTTAATTTTATCATAGTAATTGTTATTTTTCAAATATTTTTTGTGTAAAAAAACATAGACTTTATTATCTATGTTTTAAAATTTTTCTATTCTTTCTTTTATTCTTTCTTTTCCAAGTAATTTTAATATTTCATATAAGTCAGGTGTCATTGTTCTTTTAGTAGTAGCTACTCTTATTATTTCGCATACATGCGCTACACTGCCTTTATATTTTTCTTTATTATTTTTATATTCTTTTGTTTCACTTGCAAATCCAAATTTAGGACACATTTCTTTTATTTTATTAAACCATGTATCTTTGTCATCATTTTCATCATAAACATTGTTAATATAGTATGTTAATAATTCTTTATCGTAAAATTCTTTTTGTTCATAATATGTGTTGTCATTAGTAAATAATTCATCATACATGTAAGATATTTCTCTTTTTACAGAACCAAAGCTTTCTATGTCCTTTCTTGGTCTAGCGACTTCTCTTTCGATATTTAATACTTTTATAGAATAATCTTTATATTTTTTTAGTAATTCATAAAAACATTTATCAAATTCTTCAGTATATTTAAGCGTTCTTTCATAAAGTTCACTTGCCTGCATAGTTGATATAAAGTTTTTTGATATGTTCATTAGTTTTTCTAAGTCAAATAATGATCCTGAGGTACTTACTTTGTCAAATGATAATTCAAAGTCTAAAAAGTTTTTGTCTTTATTTTTTTCTAACCATTCTTCAAAGTTAGAGTTTATAATAGTTAGTATGTATATTTTTACTGCTTCTGTAGGTATTCCTGCTTCATGATAGTAACTTACTGCTAATTCGGGGTCTTTTCTTTTACTTAGTTTTCTAACAGTGTTTCCTTCTTTTTTTGTAAGTGGTGAAAGATGCGCATATATAGGTCTTTTGTACCCGAAACTGTCAAATAATTGTATATGAATTGGCAAGGAACTTAGCCATTCGTCTGTTCTTATTATGTGCGTTACTTTCATTAGGTGATCATCTACTAAATGAGCAAAGTGATATGTTGGTAGTCCATCTTGCTTTATTATTACGAGGTCTAAATCATTTTCTGGAAATTCTATTTTGCCTCTTACTGCATCTTCTGCTATTATTCTGTTTTCAAATTTTCCAGGTGATTTAAATCTAATTATGTATTTTTCATTGTTATTAATTTTTTCTAGTGCTTCTTCCATTGTAATGTTTCTATATTTAGCATATTCTCCATATATTCCTATTCTTATTTTTTGCTCTTCTTGTTTTTTTCTTATATTTTCAAGTTCTTCTTCTGTCATAAAACATGGATATGCAAGGTCATTTTCTATTAGGTATGCCGCAAAAGCTTGGTATTGGTCTTTTCTATGACTCTGAATATAAGGTCCATATTCTCCTATGTTTTCAGTTTCGCTTATTGCTCCTTCATCAAATACTATTCCATAATCGTTAACGTCTTTTATTATTTGTTGTATTCCATTTTCTACTGTTCTTTTAGTGTCTGTGTCTTCAATTCTAAGTAAGCATATTCCATTTGTTTGTCTAGCAAATCTATTTGCAACAAAGCTTGTAAATAAGTGCCCCATGTGAACAAATCCCGTTGGCGAAGGGGCAAATCTAGTTACAATAGCATTTTCTGGTAAGTTTCTTTCAGGATAAATGTTTTCATACTCCTCTTTAGTATGTTTAAGTCCTGGTAATAAAATTTTTGCATATTCTTTTTTTGTCATTTTAATCACTCCATTTATTTACATTATATATTCTTTTTTGTAATTATTCAATAATAATGTCTTGTTCGTCTCCTTTAAATTCATCATATAAAAATATTAATCCGCCTATTACAAATAAAATAGATGCAAGTATGTCTAAATTACTTAGAAATTTGTTTTTTGTATTTTTTCTGTCTTTTATTCTTGTTTCTAAAAAGTATATGTATATTACGACTGCTATGAAAAGAAGTACTAGTCTGATATTGTGCGCTTTTTTTAAGCCTTCGTTGTCTTTATGTAAGTATTGGTCTTTTTCTTTGTGATTAGCATATATGCCTACTAAAGAAGTGACTATAATTATATCAAATATATAGTCACTGATTTTTAAATCTTTTAGTTTTTTTAATATGCTATCATTCATATTTAATTTTATGATTTATTATTGTATTTTTACTTAAAATCTTATATAATGTAGTTAGTTGCTCGCGTGGCGGAATTGGTAGACGCGCACGACTCAAAATCGTGTATCTTTGATGTCAGGGTTCGAGTCCCTGGGCGAGCACCAAATTATAATTTCTTACAAACTCTGGAAAAATAAGGGTTTGTTTTATTTTGATTGATTTTATATTTTGCAGATATTATAATATTGAAAAAGGATGTGATTTTTATGGCTAGCGGCTATATTCATTTGGCTATTACAAAAAATTATTTAAAAAAGTATTCATATTTGAGTAAAGAAGATGTTTTACGAGGAACTATTTATCCTGATACTGTAAAGGATAAAAATATTTCTCATTATGGAGACATGAGTAAACGTGGGAAAGATATTATTTCTCATTTGCAAGGGAAAGTTAATTTATATTCTTTTCTTATAGAGCATACAAATTTAACAGATTTTGAGTTTGGTTGGTTTTTACATTTGATGCAAGATTTTTTGTTTTTTGATGAATGTTTCTCAAAGGATTATTTGCTTACACATTCTTACGAAGATTTTAGAAGTGATTTATATTTTGGTTATGAGTGTTCAAATGATTATTTAGCTCATAAGTACGCTATTAGTAGAGAGGATTTTACTATATATCCTGATGAAATGTACCCTGGTATACCTTATCAAGATAATATATTATCTAAAGAACTTATTGATTCTTTTATAGATAGAGCTAGTTCTATTGATATTTGCCAATATATTGAGCAGATAAAAATAGCTAAACGAAATATTAAGCCTTATTAAATTAAAAAAAAGTAGTCATTTGTTGATTACTTTTCTTCTATTTCTTTATAATTAGATTTGTATAAATCTAATTCTTTGTTATTTATAGGTTTGTCTTTTGCATCTAGTTTAGGTAAATCAGCTTTGGTTGCTAAACCAAAATAGTCTAAAAATTCATTGGTTGTTTTATATAAGTTTGGTTTACCTACTGTGTCTTCTTTTCCACATTCTTTTATAAAACCTCTAGCTAAAAGTTTTCTTATTATTTGACTACTTGATACACCTCTTATTTCGTCAACTTTAACTCTTGTTATTGGTTCATTATAAGCAATTATTGCTAGAGTCTCTAAGCTTGCGTCGCTTAGTGTGTAAGTCTTTGAATCAGTAACTAGTTTTTCATAAAATTCTTTATGTTCACTTTTAGTTGTAAGTTTAAATGTGTTGCCTAAGAAAGAAATTCTTAGGCCTCTTTCATCACTTTCGTAGTCGTTTCTTAGTTCTGGTCATCTGTCTTTGACTTTTGTTTCATCTTGATTAAGTATTTCACTTAATTCTTTTGTAGATATTCCATCGTCT
>CANORX010000115.1 GCA_947569225.1 uncultured Clostridia bacterium | reverse complement strand
TAAATTCTGAATAGCAACTATAAATACAAGTGTTAAAATACCTATAATAGGTGCCTGACTAAAACCTACTAAAACCGCTGGAATTCCACCAATATAAGGTCCAATAAACGGAATAATATTAGTCACCGCACAAAACAAAGCAAAAAGTACTGGAGCCTCTAAACCTATAATCTCAAAACCTATAACAGAAACAACAAACAAAATCAAAGACACCATAATAGTACCATTTACAAACTTATACAAAACCGCACTAATATTACTAAGAAGTTGACTTGCATCCGCTTTAATTCTCTTAGGTAAAATATTAATCAAATGCTCACTCGCACTATTAAAATTAAACAAAAGATAAAAGCCTATAACAAAAGCTATTAAAAATGAACCTACACCACTAATCAAACTCTGAACTATATTAAGAGTAGTTTCAGGTAAATTCGTTGCCATATCCTTAGCAAAATTTTCTATACTTGTAATAAACTGTACCTTTGCATCTGTCATATCCAAATTAGTAGTCTTAGTTAACTTAACAAAAATATCATTAACAAAATCTTTAGCATCAACAAGTAAATCAGGTATCATTTTAACCATCTCATTTATCTGTTCAATCAAAGTTGGTATAACAGCCAAACAAAACAAATAAACAAGAATAATTAACATCAAATAGACTATAACAACAGCAAGCCCTCTTTTCATTCCCTTATTAGTAAGTTTCGACACAAGAGGATTCAAAAGCCAAGCAATAACAAAACCTACAAAAAACGGACTAATAACACCGAGTAATCTCATAATAACAGGAATAACATTCCACTCTCTAAGAAGCAAAGTAATTCCTAAAATAAGCAAAACTACCATAACTGCATAAAACAATTTTAAAATTTTACTACCCGTATGAATAACCTCATTAAGAGCCTCTCCATCAATTTTTTCTCTTCTCATACAATTCTCACTTTCCAATACATTGTAACAAATTATATTCAATTATTGAACAAAACTTGTAAAATATTTAATTAAACTATTCTATAATTTTTATAACTCCACTACTACCATTTATTCTAACTTTATTAACACTCTTAAGCCTTTCATAATCTTCTTTACTTAAATCTGTAACACAAGCAATACCCATCTCTCTAGCTATAATAGCAGCATGACACAACAAACTTCCTTTATAAGTAATAAGTCCTTTCACATTATTTAATACTCTCATCCAACTAACATCTGTCTTTGTTGTAAGAAGAATAGTATTCTTTTCTAAATGAGCAAAGTCATCTATACTTTCCAAATAACTAATATTACCCTCAATTTCTCCTGACGAAACTCCTAAACCTCTTACCTCATCACTATTTAAAGAAACCTTTTCATCACACACAAATAAATCAATTCCCTTAGTAACAGCTCTATATTGAAGCAAAAATAACTTATTATCTATAATACACCATTCTAAATCACAAATCTCATGAAACATATTTTGAATATTAACAAAAACTTCCCCAATATTAACACTATCTACAAAATAACTATCCCCTTTTTTAATCTTTATTCTATTTGCACTTACAGAACCTGAAACTAACTTTTCACCAATATCATTAATATACTCTAAAACTCCTTCATTCTCATTTATACCTATCCAAATACCAGAAAAAGAAACATCAGCAAACTCTTGTATAACAATAGCCATATTAGCATTACATAAATTATTTTCATCAATATATTTCTTCACATGTTGACTATTTACTGAATCTTTAACTAGCTTTACTTTATCAATAATTTCTTCATAACTAACATTTAAAAAAGTATCAAACATCCCAGCAAAAGAATACTTATCACCATCTTCTATTGTCGCACTACTTCTTACTGAGTACTTAATATCTTTATCTAAAAAATCAATATCTTCTAAAGTCAAATTAGTATCAGTTAAAACTGCATAAGTTAAAGGAATATTAATACCATATTTATATAATTTAATAAGTCCATAGCACTTTCCACCTACTAAAGAAAGAATATCTTTCTTATCTAAAACATCAAAAAAATTTGACAAAATATCCATATCTAAAATCTTTTTCTCTCTTAACTTAAAAAACAAATATTCCTTTTCATCTTGATAAAAATAATTAACATCACTTAGTAAATCTTCAATAACCAATCTTCCAAGTTGATTTTGTTTATCCTGCCACGATTTAATAATTGAATAATTATGTAACAAAATAGGGTCTATATCAATTATTTCATTATTATCTATACTTTCAAAAACACTTAAATATTTTTTTCCAAAAGCATTCTTAAAATCAACAATCAAATTATTTGAAAAAACACTTTTTTCAGTAAACAACTCTATCAAAGCAAAATAATGTTCTAATTCTATAGAAAATTCATACTTAGAAAACTCATCTTTTTCATTCTTTAACTTTTCTATAATATCCAATTCTTTTTGATAAACTAAATTCAAAAAACTTTCTACATCATCAAAGTTTAAATCAGATAAAAAATCATAAAAACTTCTATTTACTAAACCATAAAACAACATTTTTTTAACTTCTTCATCAAAAAATAATATCTTTAACTTATTTTTCAAATCATTAAATTTCATAACTATCTCCTCTATATAAACATTATAACAAAAATTTATATAAAATCCAATTTTTAACATTACAATACTCACATAAAAACAACTATACTACTAGTTGTTTTTCATTTGACTATATATTTGATTAGTCATTTTTTCTTGCATTTTCTTACCCTTTTTCATCATCTTCTTAATATCTTTACTTTTACTTTGTAACATCATGCCAACACCAATACCACCTGCCATCCAAAGCATATTTCCTACATACTTCATAAATAACACTCTCCTTCAATAATATTATTTACTAAAACATAAAAAATATACTAATAACAAAATTTACCATAATCAAAAGAAAGTTTTCAAACTAGTATTCCTATTTTCACTATAATCCTGATTAACTGCATAATTAAAACTATCTATACTCCCTATAACAACTAAACACTTTTTAGCTCTTGTAATAGCCGTATAAAGAAGCTTATTATAAAGCATCCTCTTCATATTACTAGGAATAACCACAATAACATTAGCATATTCACTACCTTGACTCTTATGAACACTAATAGCATAAGCATGAGTAAACTCATCAAACTTTCCCTTATTATAAATAACCTTATTACCATTATAATCTATCTCTATCCATTGCTTATTCCCATCAATTATTCTCTTAATATAACCTACATCACCATTATAAATATTATTATCAACATCATTAACAAGCTGAATAACCTTATCACCCTCTCTATAAACAATATCTCTAATAACAATCTCATTTTTACTAACATCTCTCTTATTAAAAATACTCTGCATAACTTTATTAATACTATCTATACCATTTTCTCCCTTATACATAGGAATTAAAACCTGAAAATCTTCAATATCTAAATTCTTAAATCTAGCCTTCTCACAAATATCTATAATATACTTCTTAATCAAAATATCAGGTGAACTAATAAACTTAAAATCCTCATAAATATTAGGAAAATCACTAAAAACCTTTCTATTCTTAATATCTTGAGAAAGAGGAATAATATATGAATCACTACTAGTTCTATAAACCTCATTTAACTCTTTTCTAGGAACAATAGAAATACCTAACAAATCAGCAAGAATATTACCAGGCGCGATACTAGGAAGTTGATTAGCATCTCCCACCAAAATAAGCTTAATATCACTAACC
>CANORX010000114.1 GCA_947569225.1 uncultured Clostridia bacterium | reverse complement strand
TCTTATAGTGTGTAACATCTTTTAAATCATCGTTTAAACCACTAATTTTAAAATGATATAACCATAAATTCATCTTAAGAAAGATATAATACAAATCGTGATACTTTTCTAGTAATTTAACAAGTAAATCTTTATCAATTACATTTTGATTATTGTAGGTATCTTGATAATGAATAAAATCAATATCACTTATAAACTCGTTCTTAAGTTTAATAGTAGTACTAACTCTCATTTTTTTAATTCACTCTCCTTTGGAGTAACTTTCCTATATAAAAAGAAAAAAGACAACCAGTTACGATTATCTCTTTTCAGTTAAAGTAATACTAACATCTGCATTACTAGGAATTATATCAACACCACTAATCTCATTATCATTCTTATCATAAACGATTATTGGTAAATCATATAGCATAGTATTACCAATTCTAACATTTTCGATAACTTTAAAATCAATCACTACTGCAGCATACTCAATTTTATCTACATTCTCTTTTTTTCCCTTAACAACAATACTAGCATAAGACCCATCAATATCAAGGTTATATTTCTCATCAAAAACGTTTTGATTTTCAAACTCATAACTAACTTCTACATCTTTAGAAATTTCCTCTTCAATTAACTCAATTTCTTGATTATTTCCACCATATAGTTTTCCTTTTATACTACTCTTTTTTATCGGTCCAAAATTTCTACTATCACTATAATCACGACTATCAGCTAAAACGTAATATTCGTCACTTTTCAAAGTAATACTGCCATTTTCTGTCATATTCCCATTAGCATACTTATCTTCAAATATTTTTTTAGATCCTATATGTATTTCACTACCATTAAAACTAATTGTTTCTCCTGGCAAACCATAAACTCTTCTAATTAATATACTACCATTCTCATTAATAAAAACAACAATATCAAACCTTTCTATTTTACCAGTTTTATTATAAAGTTTCCTTTTTCCTTGTTTTAATGTAGGAAACATCGAATTATCAGTTACCATAATACCAGAGTCTATATAACATAAAATTACACATACTAAGAAAACACTTATTCCAATTAATAACACAGATAAAAACTTATGCCTTTTAAACCAATTGGTAGAATCATTTGATTTTTTTCTAACGATAAGTGAACTCCCACAATGAATACAAGTATCCGAGGTATCACTAATATCTTTACCACAGTTTTTACATTTTATTAAAGCCACTATAAATCACACTTTCTTTTACAATACTGCCGTTAGTAATCTTACTACATAGAGTACAAGACCAGCAATTCCACTATATAAACCACCTAGTCCAAACCCTCGTGCTTTATTTTTATAATTCCAAATTGCTTTTAAAGCCTCTCCATTTTCTTTTTTATTTGTATCAAGAGCAATACTACTAAAAATAATACCTAAAATACTTAATATCCCTAGAGGGTTTATTAAAAGACACCCAACAATGGAACAAACAAAACCAGCAATAGCAATTCCCATATTATTCTTTTTTGACTTACCTTTCACATTTTCTTCAAAACCATATCCACAACCAGGACACATGACAGCCTTACTGCTCAACTGTTTACCACACTCGGGACAAAACATAATATTATTTTCTATTCCACAATTAGGACATATTTTAGCATGGTCACTCATTTCTTTTCCACACTCACTACATTTAATTAATGCCACATAGACCACTCCTAACTATCAAATTGTGAAGTTAATAGATTTAATTTACTTTTTGGATATTGTATTATATTTTCAGGGTTTCCATATGCCATAGCACAAGAAACATAACCTGTTGGCATACCAGATTTTTCACTCTCACAATCAGGTATATCTCCGTAATATTCTAAACTATCGTTAACCATATAATAAAGTTTACCATTTATATATAAACCATATGGATGATCTCCAAAATCTACTCCCCAGTTCCAACTTTCGTACTTAATTCCAAACTTATCTAAAACTCTTGATAAATCCCTAGGATTTAAACCATTACCGTTATTTTCGTTTGACATAGTTAAAAACTTCTCTGCGAAATAACATTTAAGTTCTTTATCCACCATTTTACAAGTATAAAAATTATCATAATCTTTGTCTTTCTTTAATTCTTCCCATAAATTAGTGTAGTAATCATCATTACTTACATTTTTAATTTCTTCATTGTTCTTTACTTCTTTTAATAATTCTTGTTCTTTAACACTATCAATGTGTTCGATAATAATATGGTCCTTAACTTCAATATTTACATTATTAGATGTTTTAACTTTAACTCCATTTGAAACATCAAAACCTTTTTCTTTTGACTTATTATAAATAGTATCAATACTTTCATTAATATTTTTTCCTTTAACATTTAATTCATTATAGATAGTCATACAGTCATCATTTAAACAACTTATATCTTCTACTTTATTATCTTTAACAGTTAATACAAGTGATGGATTAATCTCGATAAATACATAATCAATTCGTTCCTTAGCGAGTTCATTCAAAGTATTATTAAATTTTTCTGAATTAGATTTACTAATTTTAGTACTAATGAACCTATAACCAAAGAATACAATAATAGGAACTACAATTATTAATAAAATAATCAATAGAATTTTCTTTAATTTTCCTTTCTTTTTTTCGGTTGAATTTGTTTCTTTCTTACTCATATAAACACTCTCTCTTTCTACATAGTATTCCTTAAACAACAAAAAAGGAACACCCTAAAACTACTTGTGTTCCGAAAAACTTCATCTGTTGACTTCTATTACTTCAAACCAACAGTACTACGTTTTGTCGGAATTAAGTACTTCTTACCGACATCATAATATTATCACAATTCGACAATATTTGTCAACACAAAATGAATACACTTTTGTATTCTTATATTAATTCTTGATATGAGTATATGAATAAACTCTTAAAAACATTACAATATATATGTAGGAGGTCAATACATATGAAAGAATTTGAACCTTATAAAAGACCAACATCTAACGAAAAAATAGTAGCGACTATTCGTATTGATACAGAAACATTAGAAGAAATTGATAATCTAGCGAGTAAAATAGATGTCAGTAGGAATGACTAATAAATCAATGTATTAAATATGCTTTAGATAATCTAAAAAACAAAGGAACTAAACAAAACAAAAAGAATGACTAGTATAACTTAAAACTATCATTCTTTTTCGTTACCTTTACTTATGATTTCCATAGTAAGAGGGGTATCGTTAGTAATTCTTAAATTGTACTTGATTTTAAGAATATCCTCTACATCTTTTCTTATTTCTTCAAACTTGAAACTAAAATTAAATACATCTCCAATAGTTCCTACATATATTCTTAAATCATCTCCATTTATTAAATCTCTATAATAATAACTAGCGAATTGACTAGCGTAAACTTCTGGAAGAATATACTTCATCATATACAAATCATAATTGTTATAGAATTCAGTATATCTGTGTTCCAATTCCTTATCTTCATTCTCCATATATAAAACACCACCTAGTGTAATTATCTACTAGAAACAAGAGAATAACAACATACAAAGACTATTCTTTTCTACTTTCAAACAAGAATAGATAAATATCATCTTGTATATTTTGAATTCCATAAATCCATACTGTTTTATATTCTTCTCCAGTCATATCTTCAAACATTACATCAACTAAACCACTTTTTTGATACTCTTTTAGGAATTCTAAAGTAAAACTACCTAATGTAACATTCTTCATATCAAAACAAACATATCCAATAAAGT
>CANORX010000113.1 GCA_947569225.1 uncultured Clostridia bacterium | reverse complement strand
AGTAACAGGAAAATTCTGTTCTAACTGTGGGCAAGAAATAAAATAAATATGACAAACGAAATAATAAAATATGATCCTGATTACACTGAAAGTAACTTCAAAACTTTCATAGATAATGTATTTATACAAATATATCTATCTATAATGACTAAAGAAATAGAAAACATACGTCACTTTGTCACAAGTGAAGTATATAATAAAATAGAAAACAAAATAGCTGAATTAAATAGCAAAAACCAAATACAAATGTATGACGAAATAAATGTAAAAGAAACACACATATTAAAAACAGAAATAACAAAGACAGAAATAAAAATAAATGTAAACATAATAAGCAGATACATGGACTATCTAATAGATGAAGATGGTGAATTCATAAGTGGAAACAACAAATCAAGAATAGAAAAAAATAACTATCTAACATTCACAAAAAAAATAAATAGCTTAGACCTAGGAAATGTAAGAAAATGTCCAGGATGTGGAGCATCATTAGATATAAATAGAAGCGGTAAATGTGAATACTGTGATAGTACATTTGATTTAGACAAAAAAGGATGGATATTAAATAACCTAGAAATATAAAAAGACAAGAAAATTTATAAAACAAAAAAGAAAGTGATGCTTTAATGAAAAATAAAAAAAATATATTTTTAATAATAATAACTTGTCTATTCTTATTAGTAGCAATAACATTACATGCAGACTCAGGTTGGGATGGAAGCTATGACTCAGGAGGAAGTTCATCATGGGGTTCAGGTGGTGAAAACTCTTCTTGGGAATCCTCTGGAAGTGGCTCTTCCTGGAGTTCTAGTGGAAGCGGTAATGGAGAAATAACTTGGTCAACTATAATCAGTGTATTAATAGTTGTTGTAGCTATATATTTTGCTTTAAAATCTACTACTAAAAATAAATTACCTAAAAATGTCAGAGAAAAAATGGATGAAGTCTTATATGAACGTGAATACAATGAAAACAATATAAAACAAATACTACCAGACTATGACAAAAAAGAATTTAGAGTAAAAGCATTTAACATATACAAAAATATTCAAATCGCGTGGATGAACTTCGACTATGACACATTACAAAAATACACAACAAACGAACTATATAACTTATATAAATCTGAGTTAATTGTACTAAAAACTAAAAAACAACAAAATATCATGAAAGACTTTGAACTTAACAACTTTAGCGTGGATGATATGGAAGTAGGTAAAGACGAAATATCAATAAAAGTAAAAATGAAAATAACCTGTAAAGATTATGTAGTAAATAAATATCAAAAGGTAGTAAGAGGAAACAAAAAAGATGTAATATATGACTATGAAATGACTTTTACTAAAGGATTAAACAAAAATAATAACAAATGTCCAAACTGTAAAGCACCATTAGAAAACAATATAACATCAACTTGTCCTTACTGCAATTCTGTAGTAATAAGCTTCAACCACGACTGGGTATTGTCTAAAAAAAGAGTGATATATCAAGTAAGGAGATAAAATGAAAAATAAAAAAAATATATTTTTAATAATAATAACTTGTCTATTCTTAGGAGTAGCAATAACATTACATGCAGATTCAGGCTGGGATGGAGACTATGACTCAGGTTCCTCATGGGGAAGTGGTGGTTCTAGTTGGGACTGGGGAAGTAGAGACGATGATTATAACTGGGGGAGTCACACGAATGGAAATAAAAGTGACTCACCAGAAGATTTACTAACAGCTTTGATAATCGTAGGTGGATTTTTTGGTATATGTATAATAATAACAATAATACTATTAAACGCTAAAGGAAAAAATACTCAAAATGGAACAAACAACATCGATTATAACATTGGATACGACATAAACAAAATAAAAGAAATAATCCCAGACTTTAACACTTCAGAATTTAGAGCAAAAACGTTTGAAATATATAAAAACATTCAAATTGCATGGATGAACTTTGACTATGATACATTGCAAAAACACACAACAAACGAACTATACAATCTATACAAATCTGAACTAATAGCTCTAAAAACAAAAAAACAAAAGAACATGATGGAAAACATATCGTTACTTAACTTTAAAATAACTGACATTGAAAAAGGAAACGAAGAAATATCAATAAAAGTAAAAATGAACGTAATGTGCAAAGACTATGTAATTGATAAAAACAACAAAGTAGTGCGTGGAGACAAAACAAGATCAGTAATATATGAATATGAAATGACATTTACTAGTGGAATAAACAAAAAAGATAACAAATGTCCAAACTGTAATGCTCCACTAGAAAACAATGTAACATCAACTTGTCCATATTGTAACTCTATAGTAATAAGTAATAACTATGACTGGGTACTTTCAAAAAAACAAGTAATAAATCAAAAAAAATAAAGAAGTAATATCTAAATGATTATAGGATTGAGAGGAAAAAATGAATTGTCCAAATTGTAAAACAGAAAACACTGAGGGCTCTAACACATGTAGCAACTGTGGAGCCTCATTAAAAACTAATGAATTAAACACAAACATACAAAATAATATAAATAACTTAAGTCACTTAGCAATTAATTACTTTAAATATCTAACATCATTTATAATAAAACCATATAACACTTACAAAGAAAATGAAGAAAAATTAGGTGATGTAAAAGAATCATTAATAATAAGTGGAATCATTGTAGTACTTATGATGATAATAAATTTAATATCATCAATGGTAACAACAGTAATAACAAGAAGCCTATTTGAAAATAAACTTAATATAGACTTTAGCAATCTAGGGAATCTAAATTATATAGAATTAATATTTAAAAACCTAATAAAATATGCAATATTCATAGGAGCACTAGCACTAATTTATTATATAGTAGGAATGTTATTTAAAAAAAGAGGAAACTACTTTAAAACACTATCAATAGTATCTTCATCACTATTACCAATAATAATAGTATTAATATCACCAATTATAAGTTTAATATGGGTAGAGTTAGGTATAATATGCCAAATAATAGGCCTAATATATATAATAATAACTCTAATAAATTTAACTAATGAAGAATATAAATTTGAAAATAAAAACATAGGAATATATTTTGAGTCAATATGCTTATCGATAACATGTATAATACTATATTTTATAACTATTAATATAATAACTAAAAGTTTAGGCTTTTAAAAGGGACAACAAAAGTTGTCTTTTTTCTAAATAAAAAATTTAATATTATTTCACTTTTCTATAAAATAAGTAAGGATAATATTAATATATAAATTGTAGTTAAGACTTTATTAATGAGTCCGCATGACTTTGACAGTAACTATAACAGTGTACGTGTGTTCCGTATAAGCGCTAATAATCCTGGCCAGTTGGGATACTATTGGGTCCAAAGTTTTGATGCCGTGCGTCAGTAATTTCTCTTGATATAAGTAAGCTCATAGATAAATCTATAGTAGAGTGAGCTTAAGAGAAACAAATATTATTCAAGTCTTTATAGACAAAAAGGGAAATAGTTATATATTAAATAATATTAGTATTTAAGAAAGTATTATTAATAGTTCTTTTTTAAATTTATTAAAATAGTATAATAGGCTAGGATAATATTAATTAATAATTATTATGATAGGATTTTTATGAGTCTGTATAACGCTAATAGTAGTAACGCGAACGTGTTCCGTGTGAGAGGTTCTAGTGATCCTGGCTACTTGGATTGGAACAACGTCAACCTTACATATGCCGTGCGTCGGTGTAATTTCTCTTTATAATAAGTAAGTTCATAGATAAATCTATAGTAGAATAAGCTTAAGAGAAACAAAT
>CANORX010000112.1 GCA_947569225.1 uncultured Clostridia bacterium | reverse complement strand
CTAAAAAGATTATGATTCTTTTATTAGTAGGAGCAACTAATTTACTGGGACAAGCTACAGGTATTGAGGGATTACGATATATTGTTATCTCTTTTTATTTAGCTAATGAGGGTATCTCTATTATAGAAAATGCTTCTATACTAGGATTGCCAGTACCACAAAAGATTAAAGATGTGCTAGAACAACTAAAAAATACATCAAACGAAAAATAAATAATTGATAAGAAAGAGGGCTAGAGATAGCTCTTTTTTTTATATAAATTTTTTTCATTGAAAAGGAGGAATAGAAATGGAAGAAAAAGAAGTAGTTGTTAAAGAAACAACAAAAGAAGAAATTGAAGAATTGGAAGTACAAACAACTTTCAATGAAGATGGAATCGACATTTTAGTAGAGGATGGTGAAGTTGAAAATGAATATAAGAACGACTAAACCGGGAGCTGGCAATAAGTTTTATATTACAAAGTCTAAAGGGGGATATTCTAGTTGCATACAGGGAAGTCCTACTGATAGTCAATGTAATGTATTAGCTAATTGCGTTGGGTATGCTTGTGGAAGATTTAATGAAATTATTGGAAGTATGAAGTACCCATCATTAAATTGCAACGCTGAAAACTTTATTGAAAGAGCTAGAAATACTTATGGCTTAGAAATATCTCCAGTACCAACTCTAGGCGGTATTATGGTATGGCAAAAAGGTGCAACACTAAGCGGAAACGATGGTGCGGGTCATGTAGCTGTTGTTGAAAAGATTATAGATAGCAATACTATTTATACAAGTGAATCAGGTTATGGCTCAAGTGCTTTTTGGAATAGTACAAGAAGAAATAGTAATGGTAGATGGGGACTAGGTAGCGGTTATACTTTTAGAGGTTGTATTGTGAATCCAGCTATAGGAAAAATTACAGCACCTACTACTAATACTAGCAATACTGATATAGCTAATAAGTCAGTAGATGAGTTAGCTAGAGAAGTTATAGCTGGTAAATATGGAAATGGTGACGCTCGTAAAAGTGCCCTAGGCTCAAGATATAGTGAAGTACAAGCGAAAGTAAATGAGATGTTAGCTGGTAATAGTACACCTTCAGCACCAACTCCAGCACCAAAACCACAAGTAGATATTCTTGAATTAGTTAAGAAAACTATTAGAGGTGACTTTGGTAATGGAGAAGCTCGTAGAAAAGCTTTAGGCTCTAATTATGATGAAGTACAAAGACAAGTAAATCTTAACCTTAAAAATGGTTTAACTAGATGGGATAATATAAAATTATTTTAAATTAAAAGAGGCTAGCCTTAGTTGGTTAGCTTCTTTTTTTTGCTCTAATTTAAAAATATAGTCCTGACCGAAAGTTTTTATAAATTCTTCTCTAGTATGCGTTTTTAAATATTCTTTCTCAAACATAACTTTATAAAATAGATTAAACATAATATCATTGTGGAATACATCGTGACACTTTTTACAAAACGGACATACCATACCAAGTCTAATAGATATTTGACGATATGCTCCCTCAAAAACTTCATTCTTTTCTATACCTGTTTTAGAGCCACAATTACAGCATTTAGTTAAATCAGGATAGATTATACTAAATCTTTCTTTTTCTCTCTTAGATTGCTTGTTTGTGCGTGATTTGAGTGTCTTTTTTTCTTTGTATTCTATTTCATCACAACCTTTGCAAAATAGAGGTACTTCTTTTTTAAATTTTACACAATATCCATATTTGATTCCTTTTTTACTTCTTATCCTATGATTCTTACATTTCATATTTAGACCTCTTTTCTAGGTACTAAATAGTGACTAAGAACTTGGAAATGTATTACTTTGTTGTACTTTATATAACATTAAACAGCTTGTAATTACTACAAATGACATAGTATAGCTTTTAACCTACTTTTATGTTATTATATTAAATGTAGAAAGAAGGTAAGAGAAATGTTAGAAGGAAAGGTAGCTATAGTTACAGGTGGAACAAAGGGTATTGGTTTTTCTATAGTTAAAAAGTTTTTAGATAATAAAGCTAAAGTTGTTTTGTTTGGTTCTAGAAAGGAAACTGTAGATAAAGCCGTAGAGGAGTTAAAGAAAATAAATGAAAATTATGATGTTATGTCTTTTTATCCTAATTTGACTAATGAGGAAGAGTTAAAGGAGTGTTTTCTTAATATTAATAATATTTATGGGCATATTGATATTTTAGTAAATAATGCAGGTATTTCTTCTCATACTAAAATAGAAGATTTTTCAGTGAGTGAGTATGATAAAATTAGTGATTTGAATATTAAGTCTGTGTTTATGTGTTCAAAGTTGATTGTGCCTTATTTGAAGGAAAGTAAAGGTGTTATATTAAATACTAGTTCTATGGTTAGTATACATGGACAACAGTCTGGTGTTATGTATCCTGCTAGTAAGTTTGCTGTTAATGGTATTACTAAAAGTTTGGCTAGGGAATTAGCACATGAAGGTATAAGAGTAAATGCAGTAGCACCTGGAGTAATTGAGACAGATATGGTAAAAGCTTTGCCTAAAGAAATGATAGAACCTCTTATAAAAACTATACCACTTGGAAGAATAGGGCAACCTGAGGATGTAGCCAATGCATTTTTGTTTTTAGCTAGTGATATGGCAAGTTATATAACTGGAGTAATTTTAAGTGTAGATGGAGCTGCTAGGAATTAATAAAAAAACAATATCTTAACTATTAAATTAGATATTGTTTTTTTAGTTTATTTCTTTTCGCAAGTTATACCAGCTGCTTCGTAAACTTTTTCGATGTCATCTACTGCTACTTTTCCATCTTTAATTAATTGTTTAACAGAAGAATCTATTTCTATTAATTTGTCTGTGTCAATTTTTTCATAGTTTATTGTAATAGTATTAATTAAAGTATTTCCATCAATTTTAGTTTCGATATCATAATATTTAATGTCTTTATATGCTGATGTTTGAGTTTCTAATGTGCTTTTTAAAGTTTCTAAATATTCTTCACTATCAGATTTAACTTTTTCTTCACTTTTTACACTTGTTACATATTTACCATTATATTTTACAGTATAATCTAAACTCATTTCTACACCATTTTGATTTAGTGATCTTGAACAACTCATTGTTTTTTCTTCACTACCACAGCCAGTTAACATAAATGCACTAGCACATAACATTAAAAATAAAACAACTTTTTTAATTATTATTCCTCCTTCATGTTTTAATTATATCACTAATTTCAAAAAAATTTCACAAAAATTTAATTTTTTTACTTTTTTTGTATAGTTAATAGTATTTTTTTACGAAAATTTATGTTTTTTTAGTTTAAAAGTGGTATTATTGTTTTAGGTGATGTTTATGAAAAAAAGAAATTTAATTTGTGCAGGGGTAACTTTATTAATAGGATTTATTCTTTTTTATATTTTCTTGCCACCAATTAATATTACTAGTATAGATTTTTGGGTGTATTTTTTATCACTATTATTAATATATTCTTTTTTGAGCGGAACATTCTGTTTTGATAAAAAGGGTAGACTTATAAAGATGGGATTGTCTACAAAGATAACTAGTATATCAGTGTTTGTTATTATAGCTTTGATATTAGGTGTTAATATTATTTTGTCACCTATGTTTATGTCAAAGAAATATGCAAATAGAATTGATATTAATGAAGATGGAGATTTTACTCAGGATGTTATGCAGGTAAATGTTAATCAACTTCCTTTGTTAGATAAGGATTCTAGTAGTAAATTAGGGGACAGAGTTATGGGACAAATGCCTGAGATGGTTAGTCAGTATTATGTTTCTAATTTGTATACTCAGATAAATTACAATGATAGTATAATTAGAGTTACGCCTTTAGAATATAATGGGTTATTTAAGTATTTTAAGAATCATAAAAAGGGTGTTACTGGTTATATTACTGTTGATTCT
>CANORX010000111.1 GCA_947569225.1 uncultured Clostridia bacterium | reverse complement strand
TGGAGGAACTGCAAAGATAGGTAAGCCAGGAGCAAATCATAATAGTGGTAAGAAACCAACAAGTTTTAATAGAAATCATAGAAAAGGTGCAGCGCTTAGTAGTGCTGACGCAAACAGATATAAGAAAGCGTTAAGGGGGTAAAGAGTAGATGACAAGAGTTAAAGGTGGAACAGTAACTAGAGCTAGAAGAAAGAAAGTTTTAAAGAAAGCTAAGGGTTATTTTGGAAGTAAGCATAGACTTTATAAGACTGCTCAAGAGCAATTATTTCATAGTGGAGAATATGCTTATAGAGATAGAAAGAAGAATAAAAGTAATTTTAGAAAATTATGGATTACAAGAATTAATGCTGCTTGTAGATTAAATGATATTAGTTATTCTAAGTTTATATCTGGACTTAATAAAGCTGGTATTGAAATTAATAGAAAAATGCTTAGTGAACTTGCTATTAGTGCACCAGAAGAGTTTACAAAGATTGTAAATATTTCAAAAGAGGCACTTAATGGTAAGGTAGAAGTTAAAAAAGAGGCAGTTAAAACTGAATCAGAAGAAACTAAAGTAGAGAAATCTGATGATATAAATTCTATGACTGTTTCTCAGTTAAAGGAAATAGCTAAAGAGAAAGGTATAGAAGGATATACTAGTATGAAAAAAGCTGAACTTATAGATGCTTTAAAGTAAGAGATTAGTTCTCTTATTTTTTTATGGATAAATAAAAAAGCAAGGTTAGTTTGTAGGAACTTTAAGACCTTGTTTTTCAAATTCTTTATGTAATGCTTTTGTAGACCAGAGTAGAGAATATTTTGTTTGATTTATAAGTAAGTCAAATTCTCCAATATATTCAAATACTCTTGGGTTCCACGCCATTTTAAATTCATTTAGTCCTTTGTATGGATTTGTTTTAGTAAAATCTCCTGTTATTCCATTTAAATCAAAAAACTTATATTCTTCTTTTTTATATCTATCTAATAACATATAATGTAGATAATAATTTGGTTGTAATCTGTTATAGTCTTTATTAAATCCACTTATGTATATGCTTGCAATTTTGTTTTGTTTTATTATTAACGCTCCAGCAATTATTTCTTTATAGATTCCATTTTGTATTTTGTTGTTTAGTTCACTTATTTCTCTGTTTATTTCGTATAGTTTTTTATCACTACTCATTTTTTCTGTATATATTCCCTTGTTATTAGGGTCTAATTGAAATACTTTGTTTATTTTTTCATTTATTGTTAATTCTGTATTATGATCTACTTGTAAGTTTTTTAAGTATTCGTGATAGTCAACTTCTACTAAATATAAATCCACCATTTTTTTCTCATCAAATAATTTATATAGATTTTTATAAAAATCAGATGATAAGTCTTCTTTTCTTTTTACTAATTCATAAAATGTGTTTATATTATAGATGTCTCCTTTTATTAAACTTAAGCCCTTGTTGTTTATTCTGTTTAATTTGTTTTGTATTTTTTTGTCTAGTTTGTCAAATTCAAAATTATTTAAGTTTATTATAGGATTGTATTTTGGTAGAATACTTTCAAAATATAAGTTATCTTTTAATTTTTTGTAACTGTTTTTTCCCAATATTCCTATTAAATTAGAGGCGTCTTCACTTATTTCTTTTTTGTTTTCTTTTGGGAATGCTTCACTGTAGGTGATTATAGGGTTGATTTTTATAAATGCAAAGCCTTTTTTTGAAAAGAATTTTTTTAGAGATTTAGATATTTCACTAAATTCTTTAGTATTATAATAATCTATTAGAAATCCTCTTGGTGCATATCCATATTTTACGTTTAGTGATATACTTTTAGTTAATATTAGTGATGCGCCTATTAGTTTTTCTTCTTTGTATACTCCTATATATAAGTCTCTATATCCATATTTACTCATTAGTGTTCCATAAGTACTTGTTTGATAAAAACTGTTTAGTATATGATTGATAGCAAAATTGTCAAATGTTTCTTTATCTATTTCTTTTATTTGCATAGATATTATAGCATATATTGTACATGTTTACAAAGGAATATGTTGTTATTTGTCGTTTTTTTGTTATGGAGTGAAATAGTAAAGTGATTTGTAAAGATATCTTGTTATTTAAAGTTAGTTTATAGTATAATATATGTATTAAAGAGGTGGCTTAATAGATGAGTAAAATTATAGATGTTAAGGCTAGAGAAATATTAGATTCTAGAGGTAATCCTACTGTTTTCGTTAGTGTTAAAACTGAGATGGGTAATGTTGGTACTTTTGGTGTGCCTAGTGGAGCATCTACTGGAAAAAGAGAGGCTTTAGAACTTAGAGATAATGATTCTAGGTATTTTGGTAAGGGAGTTTTAAAGGCCGTTAATAATGTTAATACTATTATAAAGGATAAGTTAATAGGAGAAGAGGTTAGTAATCAAAAGAGAATAGATTCTATTATGATTGAGTTAGATGGTACTCCTAATAAGAGTAATTTGGGCGCTAATGCTATTTTAGGAGTTAGTGTTGCTGTTTTGAAAGCGGCTTCTAAAGATAGTGGAATACCTGTGTATAAGTATTTAAATAAGAGAGAAGCTAAGTTACCATTTTGTATGTTTAATATTTTGAATGGTGGAAAGCATGCTAGTAATAATGTGGATATTCAGGAATTTATGATTGTTCCTAAGTTTGATACTTTTAAGGATTCTCTTAGAGCAGCAAGTGAGGTTTTTCATTCTTTAAAAGATATTTTATTAGATAAAGGACATGCTACTACTGTAGGAGATGAGGGTGGGTTTGCACCTGATTTAGAGAATAATGAGGAAGCTCTTAGAATAATTGTTAAGTCTATAGAGACTGCGGGTTATATACCAGGAAGAAATGTTTTTATAGCTTTGGATGTTGCGGCTTCAAGTTTTTATAACAAACAAAGTGATACTTATAATTTTGATAATACTAATTTGACTAGGGAAGAGATGCTTAGTTATTATGAAGAGATAGTTAAGAAATATCCTATTATTAGTATTGAAGATCCTTTTGATGAAGAAGATTATGAGGGATTTAAGATGATTACAGATCTTTTAGGTAAAAAGATAAGTATTGTCGGTGATGATTTGTTTGTGACTAATAAGAGTCTTTTAGAGATGGGAATAGAAAAGGGACTTTGTAATGCTATTTTGATAAAGCCTAATCAGGTGGGAAGTTTTTATGAGACTTTAGAAACTATTGTTATGGCAAAACAAAATAAGTATACTTGTGTTATGAGTCATAGAAGTGGTGAGACAACAGATACCTTTATTTCTGATTTGGCAGTGGCTCTTAGTATTCCTTTTATGAAAAGTGGTAGTGTTTCACGTGGTGAGAGACTTAGTAAGTATAATAGACTTTTAGAGATTGAAGAAGAGTTAGAAGAGATTTAAGTATAGTAAGTTATAGGGGGATTAAGTTATGACTAATATTTGTATAGAAGATAAAAATTTGTTTTTTCATTATTTAAAAGTTCAAGTATTTAATGAGAGAAGAAGTGCTTATATTCTTGAGTTAGCTCATAGTGTTATTGAGAGTCAATCTAGATTATTTGTTCAGGAATATAGTGATAGAGATACTTTTAAACAGTTTTTGGTGTCTATGTGTTTTGATTATGATAATCCATATAATGTTAATGGTGTTAAAGGTTCTATTTTTGTTAATAATAACGATATAGGAATTGATGTAATAGATAATAATAGTTTGGTTACTATTCCTAATATGAGTGAAATTGATACGCTTTTAGTTCAGGGAATGCAAAGTGATGTTATGAGTTTAGTTTACAGTAAATATAATAAATTGTTTGGAGATGTTATCGAGGAAAGTGACTTAGATAAGAAAAAGTTTTATGAGTCTATTTATAAGTTAATTTGTAATTCTTCTACTAATGATTATCAATTATGTCATGATAGGGTCAGTGAACTTGGTAAAGAACTTTATTTA
>CANORX010000110.1 GCA_947569225.1 uncultured Clostridia bacterium | reverse complement strand
TGTGATTGTGAAATTTTTGTGATAACAATAAGTTTTTTATGTGATTTACATTTTTATTTATGAATAAAGATTAATAATATTTTCTCTAAATATAAATAAGATAAGAAGAAAAAGCATTATTATTATAAATGATTGTGGGCTATAATTATCTTCATGAGTTTTACCTTTTATTATAATAAACCCTATTTCATCTAAAATATACCCATACTTATTGATAGTATATATATATTGGTGTAAAATGAAGATATAGATAAAAGTATAATCGTAAATAGTAATCCAAACATCCAATGATGGGATCTAATATTTTTTATAGTAGGACAAGACTTATTAAATTTGTATACCCATATTCTTGTTATTATAATAGTTATAAGTGTAAATAGATAGAATTTATCATGTAATGTCATTTTAATCGCCTATTTAATTCTAGCATAATTTATTATTAATGAGTAGTTAATATTTTTAATTTTATGTAAAAAGGACATCTTTTAATTAGTGTCCTTTTATAGTTTTTAATCTATGTGATTTTATAGGTTTTTAGAGGATTGTATATTCACAAAATTCTTATCCTTATTTTATCACCTCCATCTGTTTATAATTTTAACAAACGATTGTGAAATTTTTGTGATGTTATAATGATTTTTATATGTTTACGTCAAAGTAAAATTTTGTTCCTTTTCCTTTTGTGCTTTCTACTCCATAGTTGTATTTGTGTTTTATTAGTATGTTTTTTACAATAGATAATCCTAGTCCAGTCCCTATTTTGTTTCTTTGATGGTGTTTTTCATTTTTGTAATATTTATCCCATATTTTTTTGATTTCTTCTTTGTCTATTCCTTTTCCTGTGTCTTTTATGCTTATTCTTATTTTATTTTTGTGTTTTTTTATTTCTTCTATGTTTATTATTATTTTTTTATCTTTTCCTGTGTAATTTATAGCATTTATTATTAGATTATATATTACTTGATTTATTTTGTTTTTATCAGCATTTATTATTACGTCTTTTTTGTTTTTAAATATGAATTCATATCCTTCTTGTTCTGATAAGTAGTCAAATCTGTGAATTATAGTTTCTATTTCTTCTGTTAAGTTAAATTTTTCTTTTATTAATGTGTTCATGTTTGTTTCATTTTTTGATAGTTCTAGTATGTCATTTACAAGTAGGTTTAGTCTTTCTGTTTCTTCTATTATTATGTTAAGGTTTTCTTCTCTTTTTTCAGGATTGTTTTTATTTAAGTCTCGAGCCGTTTCTGCATATGCTTTTATCATTGTTAATGGTGTTTTTAAGTCATGACTAACGTTTGCTAGTAAATCTCTTCTTGTTTCATTTATTTTTGATAATTCTTCTTTGGTATGATTAAGGGTGTCTGATAGTTCTTTTATTTCTGTTATGTTAGCGTTTACTTCAAACGGAGTGTCTAAGTCCCCTTCTGCCATTTTTTTTGCACGATTGTTTATTTTTAAAATGGGCGCTACTATTCTTTTACTTATGAAGTAAGCTAGTATGAAGGAAGATACTAATACACATGTTGATATTATTATTAGTTCTTCTCTTATTATTCCTATTGCTGGGTCTGTTGGTTCTAGTGATACATTTATGAATCCGTAGGTTTGGTCATCTAATTTTATAGCACTTACCATCGTGTTGTTATTTAGCGCTGGGTTTACAATTTTGTATGTTCTTCTAAATGTGTTACTGTTTATAAAGTCTAGTATGTAACTATTTGTTATTTCTGTATTGTCATCATTTGTGTAAAGACATCCTCTTCTTGTTCCATTAGATGAGTATATTGTTTCGTTGTTTTGGATTATTTGGATGCAGGCATTGTTGTCATATGATAGTCTGTCATAGTATGATGAATCTTTATTATTTACGTAGTATGTTTTTGTTTTTATAGCCATTTTTTCAATTAATGTAGCTGTTCTATTTTCATAGTATACGTCAAAAAAAAGAACTTGGAGTATCCATAAAAAAGCTAACATTATTGTTAGGAATACTGCTAAATATATCCAGATGTGTAATGTTAAACTTTTATTCTTCTTCATATTTGTATCCCATGCCTCTTACTGTTTTTATTAAGTCTCTATATTCTCCTAGGCTTCTTCTTAGCATTTTTATGTGCGTGTCTACTGTTCTGTCATCTCCATAAAAGTCGTAACCCCAGATTACGTTTAGTAATTGTTCTCTTGATAAAGCAACCATTTTATTGTCTATAAAATATGTTAGTATTTCATATTCTTTCGGTGTTAGTTCTATTTCGTCGCCTTCTATGGTTACTTTTCTTCCTTTGAAGTCTACTTCTAATCCTTTGTATTTATATGTTTCTTTTATTTTTCCGTTTCTTTTTAGTACAGCTTTTACTCTTGCTGTTAGTTCTCTTGGACTAAATGGTTTTGTAACATAATCGTCAACTCCCATGTCAAAGCTATGTAATTTGTCTATTTCTTCTTTCATGGCTGTAAGCATTATTACAGGAGTTTCTGATATTTTTCTTATTTCTTTTAGTGTTTCATATCCATCCATTTCAGGCATCATTATGTCTAATATTACTAAATCTATTTTTTCTTCTTTGAATACTCTGATTGCTTCTAGTCCATTTTCTGCTTCATGTACCTCCATTGCTTCATGTTCCAAGTAATCTTTTATTAAATTTCTTATTAATTTATCATCATCTACTACCAATATTTTCATAATTTACATCACCTCGCATTTATATTATAAAGTAATAACGTGTAATATTCGTGAAATTTTAACATTTTTTTTACTATTTTTAGTCTAGTATATTTCATAGTTTTAGTCAATATATTAATGGAATAAATTGTTTTTTAGTGTTAAAAAAAAATATTGATTATTTCTTTTCAATATTTTTTCTATTTTGTATGTTTTTTTATAGTTTTAAATTTATTTAAAGTATTCGACACCTATTTGTTTTCTTACTCTTTTTAATACTTCATTCGCTTTTTTTCTTGCTTTTTCTGTTCCTTCTTTTACTATTTTTTCTACTATTTCAGGGTGTTCGTCGTAATATGCTCTTCTTTCTCTTATAGGGGTTAGTATTTCTTCTATTACTTCGAATAAGTATTCTTTTACTATTTTATCTCCTAAGCCACCTTTTTCATAATGAATTTTTAGTTCTTCGTATTTTTTTCTATCAGTACAAAAGGCATCTAGATAGATGAAAACAGGATTATTTTTTGTGTCGCCTGGGTCTTCAACTCTTATGTGGAAAGGGTCTGTGTACATACTCATTATTTTCTTTTTTACAGTTTCTTTATCGTCACTTAGATAGATGCAATTATTAGCACTTTTACTCATTTTAGCTTTTCCATCTGTTCCAGGTAAGCGTCTGGCACTGTTGTTTTCAGGAACAATGTATTTTGGTCTTATAAGTGTTTCTCCATAAATTTTGTTAAATGTGTCTACTATTTCGCATACTTGTTCTAATATTGGTATTTGATCTTCGCCTACTGGTACTAGTGTTGCATCAAAGGCTGTTATGTCTGCTGCTTGACTGATAGGATATGTTAAAAATCCTACTGGTAAGCTTTCTTCAAATCCTCGTTGCTTGATTTCTTCTTTGATTGTAGGGTTTCTTTTTAGTCTAGATAACGTTACTAAGTTCATGTAATATGTTGTTAGTTCTGTTAGTTCTGGTACTCCTGATTGAACAAAGAATGTTACTTTTGATGGGTCTATTCCTATTGATAGGTTATCTTTTATTACTTCAAATACGTTTTCACTTATTTTACTAGGGTCTTTGGCATTGTCTGTCAAGCCTTGCATGTCTGCTGATAGTATGTATATTTCATAGTTACCTGATTCTTGCATTTCCAATCTTTTTCTTAGCGAACCAACAAAGTGCGCTAGATGTAGTTTTCCAGTTGGTGTTTCTCCTGTGAGTACTTTTTCTTTCATGTTATCAGTTGGTATTAGTTATT
>CANORX010000109.1 GCA_947569225.1 uncultured Clostridia bacterium | reverse complement strand
TTAAATTTTGTAGATTTTGAATTTGTGCTTGATTTCCTGGTTCTCTTATATAAAGTCTTTGAGAACCTACTAAAAATGTCGTTGGTGCTGATATCATATAGCCTGAATCTTCTGGTAAGGTTAACATTGGTAAAATAAATTTTTTCTGTTTCTTTAGTTGTGTCCAAGCACGATAATCAATACTGTCTTCATATCCTTTTGCTGATGTTTCTACTAACATACCATTAAAGTTCTCTGCAAACCAATCATTTGGGTCTTGATTATTGGCAAACATTTTAATGTTATGTTCCACAAAATCACTAACTGTTGTGAAGCCAACACAAGGTCCTAAACTTTCTTCATAGAATAAGTAAGAAACATGAGTACCTAATGAAGTACTTGCTAAACATAAATTTACTAAATTGTTTGTATTTACACCCGTATTGTATAGTTCTCCTTTAAAGAATACAATATCACTTACTTTCATGTTACTAACTTCAAAGCCATAAAAACGTGAATAATAGTTATAAGCAAACATAAATTGTTTTAACTTATTCGTACTTTTCGTTAAATAATCATAAATATAATTGTTTAAAATAGAATTATCTATTGTTAAACTATATCCATTTACATTTCCTAAAAAGTTTAAAACAAATTGTTTTGCACTTTCTTCTGTTTTAATTGTTTCATTAAAGAAGTCTTTATAAATACGGTCTCCTAAGTTGATTGGCGCTACTAATGGTTTTAAGTCTCTGTCATAATCTAACGTTAGAATGTAGTCCACTAATTTTTTTACAATTTCTGCATCTTGTTTAATAACATATTTGTCAAAGTTATATTCAATTCCTAGTTCTTCTAATTTATAAGATACCACATGGTTATTCATATTTTTAAACTTCACTTGGTATTGCTTTGTGGTGTCATCTGTAAATACTACATTGATATGAGCTATGCTTTGATAGTTTTCTTCGGTAAGAGTTAGCACAAATTCATTTTTATCATTATATGGTAAAATGGTTTTGATTTGTTTTTGGTTTAATACGTCGTCTTCACTAATTCTTGCCCCGTCTACTACCAAATATTTTGCGTCAAAGAATGGCATTAGTTTGTATAGGTTTGAATAGGCTACTTCTTTTTTAGGGTCATAGTCTTGCATCTTCTTTAATCTTTCCACATCTGGAATGTAGTTTCCTGTCGTTGCCCCTTCTTGTTTGTTATTTGGGTCATAACCTTTTAAAGTTGGTATATTTTCATAGTTTTTATCGTCTAAATTCCAAATTTGGTCACTAAATCCTGCTTGCTCTTTGCAGAATTCTCCACTAAATTCATTTTTAGCAAATTCTTTAATTCGTCCACTTGAATTTTCGGCATTTGCTGTTAAATTCGATTCTGTCATTTCGTAATTGAAGGTATCTGGGTCTAATGTAATAGCACTTCCATGTGTTTTATAAGATTTGCTTCCTTGCGCTAAACTTATATTTTGTACTAGTTTAATTCTTCCTGCACCATTTGCATTTCCAGCAATTCCTCCTACGTTACCTGGTCCTGACGTTCCATTGATATTTACTTTTGCAATACAATGTTTAATGGTATTTTGTTGATACATAGAATCTTGAACACCACCAACAATTCCTCCTACTTCCCAAGAGCCTTGAATTTCTCCTGTTACATAACAGTCTTCTATGGTTGAACCATATCCTATTTCACCAACAATTCCTCCTACTCTTCTAGAACCCGCTCCTCTTTGTGCTACTATGGATAGATTAGTAACACTACATTTTTCAACTCTACTACCACTTAATCTTCCTGCTATTGGTCCAAATGTATAGAATTGGCTATAAGTAGAAATGGTTGAATTTTTGATGTGAACATTGCTAACAACTGTTTTACTGTAAATTTCATTGGCAATAAATCCTTTTTGCCATGAACCTACTTTGCTTGTTATATAAGCATTTTCTATCACAAGGTTTTTAATGGTTGCTCTTTCTATTTCGTTAAATATTGGTTTTTGTAAATTGTAGATGGTATGCCCATTTCCATTAATAGTTCCTTCAAACATGCCATCTCCAAAATAGGTTAAGGAATCTACTTCATATTCAGAAGCATCATAATCTTTGGTTAGGTTAAAGGTTCCTGTTGGATATTGTCTCATTTGATAAAGTAAGTCTTCAAAAGATTCATTTTTTACAGAAGAACCTGTATTTCCCATAACACCAAAAGGTACTTCTACTTTTGCTTGTCTTTCGTCTCCTTTGTAGATTATCGTATTTTCTACATCTAATTCTAAAATAACTTTTCTTTGCTCAATTCTACAAGATTTTATATTTGCATGCATATCTGGCATATTTTTCATTTTTACTTTTGCTACATAATTTTCTGGATTTTCAATTATTTTATTACTATCAATGTTCTTTACTTCCATTGGAAATCCATAATATATATGATATAATCTAACATCTTGTATATCTTTTAGTTGAATTTTTCGTTCTGTAAAATCTATTTCTTCTTGTAATAATATTTGTTCTTGGTATTCATTTTCTCCAGCTCCTAAAGCATTTGTATCTAGGTCATAATTAGCCTTTACTTTAATGTTATAGTATTCACTATCTATTTTTTCAAATGTAATTTGATTATTGCCTACTACTAAATTTTGTGTTTTGATTTCATTTTTATGGTCATCAAAAATTACAATGGTTCCATTAGAGATAGTTGTTTCTACATCATTTAGGTTAAAGCTTGCCACTACCTTATTTTTATCTGTATCGTCTTCTTTGTATCCAAAACTAGTAATAGTTGGTTTTTCTTTTAATACTTCGATTTTTATTTTTTGTTCTGGTTCTACATCCAAAAATCTCTTGTTGTTTAATATAATTGTTTCTAAGTTGTATTCTTTTACACCACTTTCTTCTAATGCTGGTAATTTAGTAGTATAATTATTTGTTCCTTCTGTATGTGTTAAAACATATTCATTACCATCTATAATTGCTTTTTCTGGTAAAAAGCTTGTTGCATTAGTACAATTAAAGCTTAAAATTATTTCTTCTTTTTTATTAAAATATTTTGTGTCTTTTTCTTTATTTGCTGTTTTTATGTCACTTACTTGTAAGTTATAGTCACCAACTAGCATAATTTTTGCTTCTCGAATGACTTGATTTTCTTCTATATTTTCGTCACCTTCTGGATAACGATTATAGTTTGCAATAAATCTTGCTGTATATTCTTTGTCAATTTCTACATTTTCGAAAAGTACTCTTCCATGTGCTCCATCTCTTTCAATAGTTGGTTCTTGAATTAGTTGTTCTGGATTCCCATCAACTGCTGGTTTTAATAATTGTACTTTTCCTGTGATAAAGCTACTATCTGGATCTACTAATGTAAAGGTAACTGTTACTTGATTTTTAGCTAAATTGTCTTCTTGTTTAATTTCTTCAATTTTTGGTGTATCTTTTAATACATTTACTTCTACAGTATTTTTTACAATTGCTTCAGTTTGGTCAGCAAAAATGATTTTGCTAGCTATTAGTTCTAATACTTTTGCTTCTTCTCCTACTTCTGCAATTATTTCATATCTTCCATCTGCTATTTTAGTAGCAATACAGTCTAGGTTATTGACACGGATTTTTGCAACTTCACTTTCACTGTTAGTTTCTATTTCATATGTAATTTTTACTGTTTTATTTTTTTCTGTATTAATTGGTTCTACAACTGCTTTTTTTATAGTTGCAAAACGATTTGCAGTAACTACTTTTTCAAATAAAACACTGTCTGTTATTATATGGTCTTCTGTTTCTTTATAAGTTGCAATTACTTTAATAATGTAACTATCTGTTGTTTGTGTATTAAAGATTTTTTCCACATTTCCATTTTCTATTTCTTCTGTTGTTATGTCTTGACTTGCTATAACATTTTCCCCACTATCATAAAGTACTACTTTAGCTGATTGAATTGATTTTGCTTCATCTTCAA
>CANORX010000108.1 GCA_947569225.1 uncultured Clostridia bacterium | reverse complement strand
TGGATTTTTGATGGCTTGTTCTTCACAAGCCACTTACTAAAGTAGCATTAAAAAAGAAAACCTAAAGTTTCCTTATATCTAACACTTCACTAATTGGAATAGACTCATTATTTATAGTAAGTAAGCTATCATTATTCTTAGCTATAAGAGTACACTCTTTATCCCCTTCTAACGTTGTAACTATAGCATTTACTTTATAAATAAAACTATCACTACTAAACAAATCATTTATCTTTTTTCTAACCATTATCATCTTTATAGTATTATTCATAGTATTATCATTATTTTTAATCGTATCATTTCCTGAATAATACTTCTCCTCATTATTTTTTATTACTCCTGTATTTTTATTAGCAAATACTCCTGGTAATTTTTTATTCATGCCCCAACTCTTAATAAAGTATATGTTAATAACAATTTATAATTACAAATTTGGTTAATGTTACCATTTGCCTAGCAAACATTTTTATGCTATACTTAAAACGAACAAAGGTTGGTGAAATTATGAACGAAAGAAACATCTTATGTATAGACCTAAAAAGCTTTTTTGCATCATGTGAATGTGTAGAAAGAAAACTAGACCCATTTACCACCCCACTTGTCGTTGCTGACCCTGAAAGAGGAAAAGGCGCAATAACATTAGCAGTTACTCCATACATGAAAACTCTTGGTGTCCCTTCGCGTGGCAGAATATTTGAAATTCCAAATAACATTAAATACATAATAGCTAAACCAACAATGGAACTATATTTAAAAAAAAGTAAAGAAATAATAGATATTTTCTTAAACTTTGTATCTAAAGAAGACTTACACGTTTACTCCATAGACGAATCATTTCTAGACGTTACAAACTACCTTAAACTATATAAAACAAATGACTATAACCTTGCTATAAATATTATGAAAACCATAAAAGAAAAAACAGGTTTAACGAGTACATGTGGAATTGGCCCTAATCTATTTTTAGCTAAAGTAGCATTAGACACTGAAAGTAAACATAACAAAGACTGCATAGCAAAATGGACTTACGAAGATATTAAAACCAAACTTTGGAATCTAGAACCACTTACAGAAATGTGGGGAATTGGTTCTAAAACAATGAAAAAGTTAAATGATTTAGGCATAAAAAAAGTTGGAGACATAAACAAATATAACATTAACTTCTATAAAAGAAGATTTGGAATCATAGGAGAAGAAATATATCTACACGCAAATGGGATAGACACTAGTAACATTAAAGAAAAATGTGAATCTAAAAATAAAAGCTATAGTATAAGTCAAATTCTATATAAAGATTACTCTATAATAAATACACCATTGATAATTAGAGAAATGAGTAGTACACTTGCAAAAAGACTAAGAAACAACAAAAAAGTATGTTCCTGTATAAGCTTTGGTATAGGTTATTCAAAAAACATAGGTGGATATTTCTACCACTCAAAAAAACTAAGTACTAGCACAAACAATGAAAAAGAAATATACGAAACATGCAAAAATATTTTTGACAATTATATAGAAGACTTGCCTATTAGAAAAATCAGTATTTCTGCTAGTAAAATATCAGATAATAACTACCATCAATTAAATTTATTTGAAAACTCATTAGAAGAAGAAAATAATGAAAAAATAACTTTAACTATTGATAACATCACTAATAAATTTGGAAATAACTCTATATTAAAAGCATCTAGTCTAATAGAATACAGTACTATAAAAAAACGAAATAACACATTAGGTGGACATAGTAAATAATGCGCGGAATGATTAAATGGAAACCTTTTAACTCTTTACTAAAAGAAAACGATATCTTAGAAATAGAAAAAAACAAAACACTTATTACTAAACCTGTAATTATGGAAGACAAAATAAATTCTATAAATTACACTATAAAAGAAGCTATTAACAACAATAACGATATCTACATTTTATATTTCTATCATGGTATGATAAAAAGACTATATGGCAAAATAAATAAAGTTAACATATATGAAAAATATATCCTAATTAACCAAACTAGAATATACATGAAAAATTTAATTGATATACAAATATTATGAATTCTTATTTATAATCATCTCATCATAATAATCTATATAATGAGGATCTTGTTTAAATATGGTATCTATATCATATTTTTTTATTACTTTATATCCTAACTTACTAAAAGAATTTAAAGACCCCATGATTATTAAAGAAGTATCTATACAAACTATTTTATTTTCTATATTTGCTTCAACATACCAGTGTCCTCCATAAATAGAACCACTAGTGCCTACTAAAAAATCATTAACACATTGAATAGCCTCACTATATATACCAAGTTTATCTAAAAGAAACACCATTTCAAAAGCACATTCCCTGCACCTTCCCTCATTTAAATTTAAATGAAACAAATCTTTAAAAGCAAAAGGTTCAGAATTAATTCTAATTGGAGTCTTATCTTTAAAAATAATTTTCCATAAATCATCACTAAACTCTTCTATCTCACCATTATTCTTCATACTAACAAATAAATTTTTAAAGTCTTCATTACTATTAATCAAATCATTTCTAAATTTATTATCATTCTTCATAAAATAATTATAACAGAGTATTAGAAAAAATACATTAACTTTTCCTAAACATTAAAGACTTTTTATAATTTTGACCTTCATTAGATTCCAAAAATTGACACCACTCCATATTAATTCTATTTCTTTCTTCTATATATTTATCTCTATTAACTATAACAAAACTATCCATTTTACCTATCACAATAGATTCAGACTTAAATGATATTCTACTAACTATATTTAAAGGTATAACTATTCTACCTTGTGAATCTACTTTTATAACAACAGAATTACATTCTATATAATGTATATATGATTTCAAATTATCAACATTATAATCTAATACAAGTTGAGGCGTCCACCCTTCTTTATTCCTTACCACTAAAGTATCCTCATCTATATATGTTAAAACAACTTCCTTTAAATCTTTTCTAAATTAAGATGGTATAAATATTCTATTGTTAGTATATATCTTACAATCAAACTCTCCTAAATACATAGTATCCCCCCAAATCTAACCAAAGTGTACCATAAAAAGTATAAAAAGTCAAAAAAATAAATAAAAACATAAAATAATATTGACTTGTCACACCTAAATATGATAAACTTTTTTTGCTTGATTAAAACAAGCGCCTACCGTGGGGGATTAGCTCAGTTGGCTAGAGCACCTGCCTTGCACGCAGGGGGTCGCGGGTTCAAGTCCCACATCCTCCACCATATAGATAGGAAACTCGAACACTCTCGAGTAATTAATAGATTACTAACAGAAATGTTAGTTTTTTTGTTGTTTCAAGGAAAGTGAGAGTGATTATATGACAATAGAAACTAAAAAACTTATAGTAAGTGATGAATTAAGGAAGAAAGTAGATATGTTATGTAGATTTGCTTGTGTTAAGTATGAACTAATTAATGGAACTATTATAAGCCTTAAAAACACTAATATTGCCTATGTAAAGCCACATATTTTAAAAGTTAATGGTAATAACTATTTATTATTTGATGAATGTGTTGACATATTTATAAATGGGTATAAAAAGAAAATAAAATTTAAAGATTTAGAAGAATATTTAAAATCAAATTAGTGTACGATTTAGTTTACTAAAAAAATACAATTTAGTTTATTGTAATTCAAATTAAAAAGTATAAAATAGTTTATCAAAAGGAGGAATGATGGGATGAATCAAGAAAATAAAATTGCTGGAATATATGTGAGAGTTTCGACAGAAGAACAAAGTCGTGAGGGATTTAGTTTACAAGAACAAGAAGATAGATTAAAAGAGTTTTGTCAGTTTAAAAGATATAGTATTTATAAAATTTATAAAGATGCAGGAATCAGTGCTAAAAACGATAAAAGACCTGCATATCAAGAAATGATGAATGATGTTAGAAATAAAAATATTAATGTAATTGTTGCTT
>CANORX010000107.1 GCA_947569225.1 uncultured Clostridia bacterium | reverse complement strand
GGAGTAACATTAATACAGCAAGAGAAGAAGGGTTTTCAGAAGGATTTGCTAATGGTGTTACAGAAGGCATATCAGAAGGTGAGAAAAATATAGCAAAAAATATATTAAAAAACTCTAATATGACACTAGAAGAAATAAGTTTATATACAGGTTTACCAGTAGAAGAGTTAGTAAAGATAAAAGAAGAACTATAATTAAAAGAAGTAAGGAGCTGTAATAAAATGAAATAATTATATTCAGCTTCTTTTTTATATTATAAAAATTAAAAAACGTTAAAAAGTTAATTTCTAACGCAAGTTGCGATACAATCAAAATGTTTAAAGAAGGTGTATCACAAAGAGGTATAATTTCATAGTACCTTGAAAGAAGTGTTGTGAGGAATTAAAGCAATATTGGCATGTTAATTAAAAAAGAAGAAAAGAAAAATGGTAGACATGGTTATAATCGTTATAATTTAGTAGCTACTATTATTTATTAAAAGATAACACTAAGTCAAAAATAATGATGTAGTTTTATTTTATATAATATGATTTTAAAATATTTACAAAGAAAAATACAACCAAAAAAATGTTTGACTTGAAAATAAATAGATGCTATCATAAATATAGAAAAGAAAAGGAGAAGAAATGGCGACAACAGAAAATTTTATCAAATACGCTTGTGAACAAATAGAAGGTGTAGGAAACATAAGATATAGAAAAATGTTTGGAGAATACATGGTTTATATTAATGAAAAACCAATACTTATAGTTTGTAATGACACAGTATATGTAAAAAAATTAGAAATAATAGAAGAATATATGAAAAATAGTGGAGTAGGATACCCATATAAAGGAGCAAAAGAACATTACATATTAGACATAGACAATGAAGAATTATCAAAAAAAGTAGTACAACTATTAGAAAGTGTAACTGAATTACCTAAAAAGAAAAATAAATAAAGGTGAAAAAATGAACACAATATTTGACGACCAAGAACAATTTGAATATAAACCTCTTGCAGAAAAAATGAGACCAACTACACTAGAGGATTTTTTTGGACAAGAAAATATAGTAGGGCCTAACTCTCAAGTAAGGAAAATGATAGAATTAGACAACATAACATCTATGATATTTTGGGGTCCACCTGGAGTGGGAAAAACAACATTAGCCAAAATAATAGCCAAACAAACAAGCTCAAACTTTTATGAACTTAGTGCAGTAACATCAGGAGTAAAAGAAATAAAAGAATTAATAGAAATAGCAAAATATAACAAAGCTAATAACAAAAAAACAATAGTATTTGTAGACGAAATACATAGATTCAATAAAATAGAGCAAGATGCCTTTTTACCTCATGTTGAAAACGGAAACATAATACTAATAGGCGCAACAACAGAAAATCCATCATTTGAAGTCAACAGTGCCCTTCTATCAAGATCTAAGGTTTATGTATTAAATAGTTTATCAAAAGAAAACATAACTAAAATATTAAAAAGAGCTTTAAAAGAAAACGAAGAATATAAAAACGTTGAAATAGACGAAGAATCACTAAATATAATAGCAAACATATCAAATGGAGATGCTAGGGTCTCCTTAAATACACTAGAAAATATAATAAACATAACACCCATAAAGAAAAATAAAAGAACAATAACAACCAAATCTCTAGAAGAAACTCTACAAAGTAAAATATTTCTATATGATAAAAATGGAGAAGAGCACTATAACCTAATCTCAGCCTTGCACAAATCTATGAGAAATAGTGACCCTGATGCCGCACTATATTACTTAGCAAGAATGCTAGAAGCAGGAGAAAATCCATTATACATAGCAAGAAGACTAATAAGATTCTCATCTGAAGACATAGGACTTGCAAACCCAAATGCACTAGTACAAGCAACAAGCACTTATAATGCCTGTCACTATAATGGAATGCCAGAATGTAATGTTAACCTAGCGCAACTAGTCGTTTACCTTAGCCTAAGTCCAAAATCTAACTCTCTATATGTAGCTTACACAAACGTAGCAAAAGACGCAAGAAACACAATGGAAGAAAAAGTACCTTTGCACTTAAGAAATGCAGTAACTAACTTAGATAAAGAACTAGGAAATGGAAAAAATTATAAATACGCACATGACTTTGAATCGAAAATAACTAACATGCAATGTTTACCAGATAAACTAAAAGATAAAAAATATTATCATCCAACTGTTAGTGGAAGAGAAAAAGAATTTAAAGAAATATTAAAAAAAATAGAAACAATTAAAGGAAGAAATGATAAAAACTAGTAAATATATATCACCCATAGGTGAATTAAAGCTAATAAGTAAAAATAACAAACTAATTGGAGTTCATATTATAAGAAAAGAATCATCAAAAAATACTAATAAAATAATAGAAGATAACGATGAACCGATACTAATAAAAACCAAACTATGGTTAGATGAATATTTTAAAGGAAATAAACCTAATATAAATGAACTAGAAATTGAATTAATAGGCACACCATTTCAAAAAGTAGTTTGGAATATATTAAAAGAAATTCCATATGGAGAATTAACAACTTATGGAAATTTATCTAAAAAAGTAGCTGAGGTTATGAATAAACAAAAAATGTCTGCACAAGCCATTGGTAATGCAGTAAAGAATAATCCAGTCAATATAATAATTCCATGTCATAGAGTAATAGGAAAAAATGGAAACCTAACAGGATACAATAGTGGCTTAGACATAAAAATAAAACTAATAGAACATGAAAAGATAGATATGATTAAACTATATTATTAAAAAGGAGTGTAAAAAATGGAAGATAAAATAAGATGTAAATGGTGCAACCTAAAAAATCCAAAATACATAGAATATCATGATAACGAATGGTGTAGACCTGCTTTTGATGAAAAGTACCTATTTGAAATGCTAATATTAGAATCCTTCCAAGCAGGACTATCATGGGAATGTGTATTAAATAAAAGAGAAGCCTTCAAAAAAGCCTATGATAACTTTAACATAGAAAAAATAATTAAATACGATGAAAACAAAGAAAAAGAATTAAGAGACAATAAAAATATAATAAGAAACAAACTAAAAATAAAAGCAAGCATAAATAATGCTAAAATCTTTAAAGAAATCTCTAACGAATATGGCTCATTCTATAACTACTTAAAAACATATACAAAAGATAAAACATATTATGAAAACAATACAACCTCACCACTATCTGATGAAATATCTAAAAACCTAATAAAACGTGGAATGAAATTTGTAGGCTCAACCATAATATACTCATACTTACAAGCAATAGGTGTAATATATTCGCATGACTCTGAATGCTTTTTATATAAAAAGGAGGAAAACTAAATGTCATTTGATTATAAAAAAGAATATAAAGAATATTACATGCCAAAAAACACTCCTACAATTGTAAAAATACCAAAAATGAATTACATAGCTGTAAGAGGAAAAGGAAATCCAAATGAAAAAAATGGAGAATACCAAAAATCTATAGAACTACTATACACAGTAGCCTTCACTATAAAAATGAGTTACAAAACTCCACATAAAATAGAAGGATATTTTGAATATGTAGTACCACCATTAGAAGGATTTTGGTGGCAAGAAGGAATAAAAGGAATGGACTATAGTAGAAAAGAAGACTTAGAATTTATATCTATAATAAGACTTCCAGACTTTGTAACTGAGTCTGAGTTTATTTGGGCTATAAAAGAAGCAACAAACAAAAAGAAAAAAGACTTTAGCAAAGTCGAATACCTAACATATGATGAAGGACTATGTGTACAATGTATGCATATTGGCTCTTATGACGAAGAACCTAAAACTGTAGAACTAATGCATAAATACATAGAAGAAAATAATTACACCTTAGACATAAATAATAACAGATATCACCATGAAATATACTTAAGTGACCCAAGAAGATGTAACGTAAATAACTTAAAAACTGTAATAAGACATCCTATAAAATAAACAAATAAATAA
>CANORX010000106.1 GCA_947569225.1 uncultured Clostridia bacterium | reverse complement strand
ATATTCAACACTATTTATACCAAATTTTTGTTCAGTTTCAATAGCAGCATCTCTATATTTCTTTATCTTTTCTTCCCAAATAGGATTATTAGGTTGAATTAATCTACCATCATCATCAATTATACTATCAAGACTAACAGATTTACCATCTTTAGCAGCTCTAGATTTAAGTTCTTTAAGATAATTTCTAAAGTCATTAGATTCTTTAATACCATTAAGACGACCTTCTTCAACAGTACCCATTACATCTTTAAGTATATTCTGCAATACAAAGTTACGATTAGCACGAATATCTTGTATCCAATAATCCATAAATCCAGTATCACCATAAGCATCAAATTCTTTCATAAGACCACTTATATAATTAGGATTAGTAGTACGTAATTGAATCCATCTTTCAAACCAATCTTTTCTAGCAGAATGTACAGTAGTATTAGAATCAACTTGATTAACTAATTTTTGAATCTTTCTAATATTCTCTTTAGTTTTATCATCAAGATTTGTACTATCAATATCAATTTCGCTAATAAGTTTATATTTATTCTTAAATGTATTAGCACTAAGAATAACATCTAAGAAACGATTTTGAAGTTGTTCATCTTTAAGAACTTTACTAATAACATCTTTATCGTTAATAGGTTTATCAATACCGTCAATTTTAATAAAACGATTAATATCATTAAGAATATTATTAGCTTCAACATCTATATAATTAGCTATAACTGATAATGAAAATTCAGAATTATCAGAAAGACTACTACTATCAAGATAATTAATTTCAGCATTATTTAGAGCATTAAGAACATTTTGAGCAGCAGGTTGTCCATGACGAACAGCTCTTGAAATAACTAAACTAGCATTTTTAGCAAATCTACCAATAGGAGTTTGGTCATCAATACTACTATATCTATCAGTATTACTAGTAACTCTATCTATTTCATTTTCATTAATTTTAATAAACAATCCAAGTTTACTATCTTCAATATTAGGATATTTAGCTTTATATTGTTTTAAATCATCACTTAAATTAATAGCAGTAGTTCCATTAATATTAAGATAAAATTTATCATTAATAGTATATATAGTATTATTCTCAAAAGGAGTATTCATAAAAGGTTGGAAATACTCATCAGATATATATTTACCATATAGTTCAGGAACTTCTTTATAACCTTTATTTACAGCTTCATTAATATTATCTTTAATACCATCAATAAATTTATTTCTTTTTTCTTGTTGAGTAAGACCTTTATAAAGAAGAACAGCTAATGGTTTATGAATATTATTATTAGCTATAATACTAGGCTCAATACTATTATAAGTTTCAAATGATTCAAGTCTATCAATAGGATAATAAGCTAAAGTTCCATCATAAGTTCCTTTAATATATAAATTTCTATTAATTCTAATAACATTAACAACATCTCCATTTCTTATTATTCCTACATTATCAAGATTTTCTTGACCATTAAAAGTAATAATACCACTTCTTTTTAGACTATAATTAATTTTATTATTAGTAAGTCTTTTAAATGTATAACTAGGACAATTAAAACTATTATAATTCTTACGAATAAAACCAATTATATCTTCAACATTATCTTTATCAACAAAACCATAACTATTAATACCTTTCATAGCTATATCTCCAATAGCTATTCCGCCCTCACTCAATCCTCTAAGGGGAGTATTACTTATAAGTCTACTAATATTTCTAGTTCTAAATTTATGACCTTCAACAATAAAAGCATATTTAACTAAATCAAGAGCTGTAAGTTTAATAAGAGGATTAGGATGATTCCAAGCTCTATCAAACAATCTATGGGCTTCATCATTAGTAATATCACCTTGTATGTAATTAATATATTGAATATTTACATTACGACGATTATTTCTTTCATCATTAGCAACTATTTCAATATGTTCAAATACACTACCATCTTGACTAAAATTACGTTTAATCCAATCAACTTTCTGAGCAGGAGTAAGTCTAGCAAATACATCAATTTCAGTTTGTGTAGGTTCAAATATATTTTTAACTACAACATCATCAGTTTTAATATTAACTAATGTACCACTAACTCTACCAACTTCTAAAGCTCTAGATTGACCAGTACCATATTCTTTAATGAATTTAGGATGAACAAAATCTCCATTAACAACAGTAACAGGTAAATTAAGATAAGAACTACCATTATTACCTACTTCTAGTTTATTAATAAGATAATCTTTATAGTCATTATATAACTTTTCAGTCATTATTCCACCTTTAGTCCATTCTGCTATTCTATATACATAATCAATAAATACAGGATTAGCAGTTTCAAATACTTGTTGAGTAGCTTTAACACTAAGAGCAGTACTCATTTGTAAAAATGCAGCTAAACTAGGATAACTACTTTTAGATATATCTGATTTAATAAACGCATCTATACCACCACTAATATCAGGAAATACACTCTCTAACAGCAAGGTTTGACCCCCCGTAGAGGATGGAGCATAAATATTACTATTTTCAATAACAGTTCTAGCATCTCTAAATACTTTATCACTAGCATAAAAACTTTGTTTAGCACCATATTTATCAGCACTAAGAATATTAAGATTATTACTTATATCCTGTCCGATTGAGTTTAACCGATTGAATTGTGCTAAAACATAAAGGTCAAATAAAGCCTGCTGAACGCCATTCATTTCCCCTCTAAGACGAGATTTATATGCGTCTGATGAAAAGATAAGGTCAGGTGATGAAAATGCGTCAGAAACGCTTAAATTGAATAATTTCTTGAAAGTTTCACCATAACTTTCATTAATAATATCAATTAGCTTTTTACGTCCAGCAAAATTAACTTTTTCGCCAAAACCAAGATTATGAGCAACTTCTCTAATAGCTTCAGTAAGTGGATTTTTAGTACCTTCCGCAAGAACACTATTAGTTTCTTTCCATTTACGAACTAGTATATCAATAGCAGGTTGCCACATAAATCCAATAGCAGTATCATAATTACTTCCAAAGTCAACAATAGTTTTAAAAGCATTAAACGTATAAGTATTTTCATTATGTATAGCTCCCTCTTTCATAACATCAAGAATATGGGCAGTAGTCTGAGAACTATAAGGATTAATCAAATAGCCATCAACATTCTTATCATCTCCAGACCAACCAAAATTCTTATGAGTAATACGAATATGTTTATTACCAATAGTTTCAACATTTTCTTTACCATATCTATTAACAGCTTCTTGCTCACTAATCACATCAGTAGTGTACATAACTTTAATACCTTCACTATGATTAGCTTTAGTAACATTACCAATACTCATAAAAGTATCTCGATTAACACTAATACCTTTAAGTTTAATACCAGAAGTAGCAGCATCAAACCAATCAAGTTGAGTAAAGAAATCACTAGGAGCAACAGTTGTTTTATTAGCACCAACTATTTCTGCATAAGTTTCATTAGCTTCTTTGACATTTTCAAAGTTAGAAGTAGTAGTATTTTCTTCAAATGCAGCAGGATTATTAAGTATATCAATAAATGATTGAATAATAGCATTAGTTCTAGCAGCCTGACTACTTGTATCTTCCACGGGGAGTTTTAAGTATGATTCGTAAGACTTAAGTCCACCGTCATTAGCAATTTTTTCAACAACTTTAAGGTTACCACTATAACCTTCAAGAGTAGCATTAATAGCATCTTCGCTATTTTTTAAAGAAGCTCTAATATTACCTTGTTTATTATAAGTTTTACCAAGAATCTTACGACTAGCTTTATCTACATTATCTTTAACATAATTAATATATCCTACTTCATCTTTAGTATATCTGGCATGAGTAATTTCAGTTGGAATACCTTTAACAAGATTAAATGTTTTAGACATACCATAAACACTATCAACGTCAAAGTCAGAACCAGTTTGAGTAACCCATTCATCAGGAACAACAACAGTACTACCATAAGCATCAGGAAGAAACTCTTTAACATACATAATACATATAGATTGCTTACCTTCAGTAGGAATAC
>CANORX010000105.1 GCA_947569225.1 uncultured Clostridia bacterium | reverse complement strand
TAATCTTTAACAAATAACTAGAAAGTAATCCACTAGCGCCAAATGATGAACGAGTATAAATGGCCTTTTTACTATAAAAATACCTTTGCTCTTCATTTAACAAATCTATATTTCTCTTAATCTCATGTGTAGTTAAACTAATAATACCCATAACATCATTCACTTTCTCTTACTTTATACTATCTAATACTTTTTTCATATATTCTTCATCTTCTAAAATACCCTTTATTCTAAAATTAAAATTATTAACCTCATCATCTTTAATACCTAAAGCAATAATAACTTCAATATCTTCATGATTAAAAACTATATTTGTCTTAGTATCAATTGTCCCTTCAGGATACAAACAACCAATATAATCATAAATCTTACTCTTATCATCCAAATCAATAATAGAATATCCTATAATCATCAACTTCTTAACAGCTTCCTTAAGTAAAACAATACTACCCAAAGGCAAATACTTAGAATCAGTTCTAAGAATATTACTTTGCTTACAAAGAAGTTCCTCATAAAAATTTACAAAATTAACAGGTATATTAATTGTTTCCAAAAAAACATCTAACTTTTCCTTTAAAAAACTTAAAACACGTTTATCTCTTTTAACACAAACACCAAGAATCAAAATCCCATTATTGTCCATAATAGACTTAAAAGTCCTTTTAACAAATAACAAAAGTCTTTCAAAATCATTAGAATTAAAAATATCTTTTAACTCCAAATAATCACTTGATGATAACTTATTTAAATAAAAATTATTAACTAAACAAACATACTTATAATCAAAATTAGACATATCATAATAAAAAGTATTAATATAAACACCCATATTACTATTCTCTAAAACATCATTAAACTCCTTTAAAAATAAAATCTTATTCAAATAACACTCTACACCATAACGATAAAAAGAATAAACATCTAAATCATTTAAATCACAAAAAGTATTAGAAAATAACTTCTCATACTTTACCCTATCAAAAACTTTATAACTCATATCAACTCTCTAAATTAGCTTCCTTAGCCTTATTAAGTAAAGATTGTATATTATCTTCTGTCAAAGTACTAATTAACTTCTTACTAAACTCTTTTTGTTCATCATCACTAAACCCTATACAAAAAATTTTCTCTATATCACTATGATCAAACAATATTGACTGATTAGTACTTATAACACCCTCTGGATACAAACATCCCACATAATCAAACACCTTATCTCTTTTATTAACATCAATAGTGGCATAACCTATTACCATTAACTTTTTCTTTGCATCCTTTAAAATTACTACACTACCTAAAGGTAAATACTTTTCATACTTTTTATTCATTTCTCTCTCCTTCATAAATATCTATAAAACATTTCATCATCTAATACAAAATACTTTATCATTTACACTCTATTGCAAATTCAGAATAACACATAAAATATAATTTTTCAATAAAAAACTAAGCTAATCTAATAGTAAAGCATGAACAACAATTCTTCTATTATTTCCACCTGTACATGAAGACAATGTCAATATTTTGTCATCAGGCTCTATATTTACATTAAAATCATGTATACTCCTAGACTTAATCAAATTAATAAATTCATTAAAATAATCTTCATTATAAAAACCAGTATTTAAATAATCAGTAGTATAATCAGTTTTATAAATAGAAAAAATCTTAAAATACATTTCCTTATCTAACGTTTTAACAGTAATTATTTGATTATCAGGATTCATATACCAACTCTTATTAGCTGTATTCTTTAAATCTCCAAACATATAACCACTCGTAGTATTATGGCCATAAATAATAGTATTTTGATCTTGAAAATTAGAATCATTTCTATAATCCATAAAAATCCAACCAGTAATAACCTTTCTTTTATAAATATCATAATCCAAATAATATTTATTATCACTATGCTGAGTAAAAGGATAATTTATCTTTGTATTATTAACACTAATCCATCCCTTAACCTCAGAATTAATTGACTTTAATTTGTCAAAACTTGTCGGAATATTTGCATAATGATTTACATAAACCTTAGGTGACTCTACTTCTTCTGTAGGCGATTCTTCTTCGTTAGGAATCTCTTCTGGAACATTAACCTCTGTATCATCCATTTCATCAACATCCCCTAAATCTGGAATAACTTCACCTAGTGACTCTTCTAAAAGCCTCAAATTAAGTAAAGTCACATATTCCTGATACTTATCTGAAATAACAAAAATAATTCCAACATAAAAAACAGCAATCATACAAAGTTTAATACCATTTATAGTAAGCTCTCTAAAAATATTATCTCTAAAAAACTTATCTGAATAAACTATTTTTATCTCTCTAAAACTATTACTATACCTTTTATTAACCTTTCTTAAAAAAGAAGAACCAGTAGAAATATCTGCCAAGTTAGACTCACTTTGATGAATAAAAATATCTACCTCTTTTAAATTAAACCTATCTAAAATCTCAGTTATAAAAGTAATAGACTTATTAGAATAAAAATATAAATGAATAAGTCTTAAATTTTGATTAATTTTCAAAAAATGTTCTAAATTATCATCTACCTCAGATTCACTATTAAACGATATAACTTTTTTATAATAAAGACTTAATAAATTACTTAATTTATTTGAACTAACAAACTCTGGAGTAAAAGACATATCATTAATAAACTTTACAGAAACATTTTTAATAGAAAAATCATGAATATAATCACTAGGAATAAAATAACAAGATAAACTTCTTAGATTATCATTATCAAGTAGCTTATCTAAAACTTTAACAGAAAGTGACTTCTTTACATCAAATCTAATATCAGAAACTAAAATCAAATCAGACATAAGAAAAAACGAATCAAAATCTTTATAAAATACAGTACTTACATCTTTAGAACTTAAATAAGATTTTATATCTTCTTTATTCCACTTAACAAAATTACTAGTATAATATAAAGTATCCAAAATAAACTTATTAGAATTAAGTTCTAAACTCTTTAAATCTCTTACTCGAACATTAATTTTTTCTACTAAAAAGAAATCTAAATTAAGACTTATTTTAATCACTTTCATAAATTCTTATCTCCCTATAATATATATTAACACAAATTTATATGTTAATAAAGTTCCTTTTTCTTTGATTTTATATAAATACGTGTTATAATTACTAATAGTAAGGAGGATAAGATGAAAAAGAAATTTATTATGGGAACTACTTTAATCTGGGCATGTTTATTTGGGATATTTTCTCTAAGCGCGGCTGGAAATAGAGTAGAAGTTGTAAGTGAAAGTCATGCTATTAGAGAAGTAAATGATAATGGATTAGTTTTAACTAATAATATCAATATGGAAAAATCTGATTTAGTTAACGGAAACGTTGCAATTGAAATAATTGTTGATAATTCTAAAAACACTGAAGTTATTTATGTTTTAGATAATGGTGCTGCTATGAATAGTACAAAAGCTAATGTTATTGATACATTAAAAAGCAGTTCAAAACAATTAGAAAGCATGGATAATGTAAAGCAAGGAATTATCACTACAACAGATGGAAACATAACAGAAGTAGCTCTACAAAGTTCTATTGAAAGTGAATTTGATAGAATTAAAAATGCTGCTTCAAGTAGTACTAATGGGGAAATATTTACATCAATAGATAAAGCAGCTAGTAATTTTACAAGTGAATCTAAAGAAAAAATAATGGTTATAGCTGTATCAGGAATGCCAACTAATATTACTGGATTAAAAGAAAAAATTGATGGCTACATAACTAAAGGAATAAAAATATTAGTTTATGGTATTAATGTTAACAATAATGCCAATTTTAAAAATGTATTTGACTCAGCAAACAGATATGAAATAACAACTAGCACAATAAATAACATTAAAGTTGCAGAAACAATAACATCATTATTACCAAAAGAAAGACCAGCAGTAGCTATTTCAATATCATTTGATAATTACATATTAAATAACTTTAATTTAGACACAAATAATATTATATCAAGTACAGGAATCGCGCGCTATGATGCTTCAACTAATGAAATAATATGG
>CANORX010000104.1 GCA_947569225.1 uncultured Clostridia bacterium | reverse complement strand
GAATCAAGACTTATCTTCTCATAATAATTATAAGCTTTTATAAAATCTTTATACACTAAAGGATACCCACAAATAAAAAAACTCTCACATCTTCTAATATTATCTAAAACCTCATTACTATTTAAACTATTATCCTTAACTAATAATTTTTTTAAATTCAACAAATACTCTTTAATCATATATATCTCCTCCTATTAACAAAATAAAAGTTTACAACAAAATAAACAAAAAGTCAAAACAAACTTAAAAATTTAATTAACCTTTAACAAACTACTACTATTTAAAATCAAAGAACTATACAAGAATAATACATCTTTATTTTTAAAATCAACATAATTAGGAACCAAATCCATTTTAATATACCTTAAATCAATCATAGTAATTTTATTATAATAAGGAATTAACAATGGAACAAAACTACTAGCAAAACTATCTCTAAAAATAATAAGTTCTTTATTATTACCACTATTTTCATTAACTATTTCAATTAAAGAAGAAGGCCCACTTAAAAACAAATTATAACTATCCACATCATTTAACTTATCTTTATCATAAACATCCCTTTTTCCAAACTCTAAATGTTTAACTATAGCATTATCTATAAAACTATTTGAAAAATACATTATATCTTCACTATCAACATAAGAACCTACTTTACCTACAGAAGCACCATAAAAATTCTCATAAACGTTTTTATTATAAGTTAAATTTCTATAACCAAAATTTAAATACCTATCAAAAACACTCATAACCTTAAAATAACTATCCTGTTTCAAATGAATATCTGTCTTAAAATAATCTTCCATTACAAAACTATCAAAAATATCTATATATTGAATATTAACATCTTTACTTAACTGTGCCATCAACCTATCAAAATCCAATTTCAAATACCCATCTTTAAGAAAATAAGACTTATCAGGAATAACACTATAAAAAACATTACTATCCCTTAAATAATTACTATTAATATAATTAATTTTATCTATAAAAGACATAACTTCCTTCTCATTATAAGGATAATTTTTCTCAATCAAATAATCTTCTACAACATAAACATCATTCTTATCCTTAATTCTAAAAAGATATCTTTGAGTTACTGAATTAAAAGAAATAACCTCATCTCTAAAAGGAAACTGATCACTCATATAATCATCCAAATTACCAAAAAAATCACTTTTAACTTTATCAATAGTAACAAGTTTTCTCCTCTCATAAAAAGATAACTCTTTATCACCCTTAACAAATAAACAAATACCTACTATAAATAAAATACCAACAAACAAAAAAGTAATAACTTTATCTTTCATACTAAAACCTAAAATAAATAAATGGATTAAATGTACTAGAAATAAGAGATGTTACTGACAAAACAAACACCAATATCACCCATAACACTTCACAAACATTAATAACCTTATTTAACTTTCCTTTCTTTAAATTTTCTAATTTCTCTTTAAAATACGGACTGATACCCACCAAACTAACAACAATTAAAACAAAATAAATATCTAAATAATATAAACTTTCATAATTAACAAGAGTGACACCTATACAAAATAAGCCCTTTAAAAACACAAATAATTGAGACAAATCTGTTATACTAAAAATAACAAAACTAACTAAAATAACTACAAAAGTATAAAAATAAGAAAAAATACCACCCTTCAAATACTTTTTAAGAAAGAACTTTTCTATAATAAGAAGAACAAAAAAGTAAAGTCCCCAAAAAACAAAATTCCAACTAGCACCATGCCACAAACCAGTTAAAAGCCACACCAAAAATATATTCCTAATAGTCTTAAAAATACCTTTTCTATTACCTCCTAAAGGAATATAAACATAATCTCTAAAAAAACTAGAAAGTGAAATATGCCAGCGTCTCCAAAAATCAGTCACACTACTAGCTATAAGTGGATAATTAAAATTCTCTTTAAAATTAAAACCAAACATTCTGCCAAGACCAATAGCCATATCTGAATAACCAGAAAAATCATAATAAATTTGAAAAGTAAAACTAATAGCAACTAACAAATATGACAAAAAAGACATATTACTCTTCATAATACTAGTGCCCATACTATAAAACAAATCTGCTATTAATACCTTTTTCCCAAGCCCTGTCACAAAACGAACAACACCACTACTAAACAAAGAATAACTACTATCTCTTTTATCTAACTCTTCATTTACATCCTTATATCTAACTATAGGGCCCGCAACTAACTGAGGAAACAAAGTAATATATGTTGAATACAAAAACAAATTCCTTTGAGCCCTAACATCCCCTCTATAAACATCTATTAAATAACTAATATTTTGAAAAGTAAAAAAACTTATTCCAAGAGGTAAAACAACACTTAAAGTATGTATTCCAAAACCAAAAATATCATTAAAAGTTCCTATAAAAAAATTAGTATACTTATAATAAAAAAGCAATCCCAAATTAATAAAAAGTCCTATAACTAAAAAAGCTTTCTTATTAAATCTCTCCATAAAAATACCACACAAATAATTAATAACACAAGAAGTGATAAGTAAAATAACATACCATTTCTCTCCAAAAAAATAAAACAATAAACTAAAAAACAAAAGCACATAATTCTTAAATCTCTTTGGAGCTAAAAAATAAACTAAAAACAGAAGTGGCAAAAAAAAGAAGAGAAAACTTATACTAGAAAAAACCATAAATCTTCACTTCCTTCCATAACTATTTTAAATTTTCAAAATTTTTCTTAATATGATCAGCATTTTCACCTGACATTATAAGTACTACTAAATCACCTTTAGATAACACATATACATTCTCAGCCTCAACGCATATCCATTTTCTAGGATTAGCATTATCCTTAATCTCTTTAACAGCATCTGTTGCATCTGCCGCATCCTCTAATCTAATAAGTACTACTGAATGTGCAATAGAACCTGTCATAGACTCACTAACAACAGCTTCTTTATATTTAACCTTATCAGTAAAAGCAAAATTAACAAAAGTTGTATCATCTAACTCAGTTGTAGTTAAAGCCATTGGCAAATTCTCTTCATCAATACCTTCATAAAGCTTATCCATTAAATCAGTTAATTCACCTTCTACATTTTTACTTCCACATCCAGTTAACAAAACACATAAAGTCATTACTCCTAAAAAATAAAATAATTTTTTCATTAAAAATTCCCTCCTACTCACACAAATATAATAACATATATATAAGAAAAAAATCAACCATAAGTTAAACTTGGCTATTTATGCCTCTTAACTAAAACCGACTTCTTAGAAATCCTCATCATAGGACTATCTGCTAAAGAATCAGTATAAAACTCATCAATAGTAGCATCAGGAAAAAGCTCTTGAAAAACTTTAGCCTTACTATTACCAAAACACAAAAACTTAATCTCCTTAGTCTCTAAATCAAACTTAGAAGAAATAATATTATTAGTATTTAACTTAAACTTAATCGCATCAATTAAAAAATCAGGAGCACCAGTAATAATAACATCCTCTTCACTAATAAGAGATAAAAACTGAGGCTTTAACTTATGCCCATACTTATTCCAAAACTCATCAATTAAGGTCTTATTAGAAGAAATATCTTTTAACACATACTTAGAAAAAATATTTAAATCTCTATACAAACTCTTTTCATTTACCAAATTAAATTTATATAATACCAAATAATAAAGAACAAATGGTAAACAAGCATAAAGAGACTTTTTTCTACCAGCACAAAAACAGAAAAAATCTAATAACGACTCTCCATCATAAATAGTATTATCAAAATCAAAAACCTTCATTATTTCACTCTCCTTTTATTTTCACCAACCAAAACTATTGGCACAGATAACTGCTTAATTCTCTCAATTATCCTCCTTGCCTTAACTTTATCACTACTAACGTTAGTCTCAGACAAATGACTCTCTAACTCACTTAAAGTCAAATTAGATGTAAAAAAAGTAATCTTTTCATCATCCATTCTAGACTGAAGAATACCACCTAACACCTCATCTCTAGACCAAGAAGTATTATTTTCAGCTCCAATATCATCAATCAAAAGCACATCACAACTAATAAGCTCATTATAAATTTGCTCATAAGTAAGAGTCTTCTTATTAAAACTATCCTTTAACTT
>CANORX010000103.1 GCA_947569225.1 uncultured Clostridia bacterium | reverse complement strand
TTCCACTTTAGTTTGAGCTAAATTCTTAACTTTAGAAAGCATCTTTTTCATACCATATTTATAACCTAAAAATGTACCTCCACCAATAAATGGAATAGATGCAACCACTATAGTAATAATAATACCAATATTATTAGAAGTAGTAGTCTCCTCTTCTGGAACTAATGTATAAACATTCGCCTCTCCATTAGATGTCTCTAACAAAATAGTATACACGCCATCAAACTCTAACACTGAAACCTTAGTATTTTCATCCTCTGGCACAGGAGAAAGTTTAAAACCTTTTTTCTTACTATATCTATAAACATTTACATCACTTTTAAACTTTTTATCTAAAGAACCATTATCTATATTTAATTCCTTAAGTAAAACATTACTAGAACCACCCTCTACACTAGCGCCTCTAATAACATTGACGATATAACTCTTAGTTGTTCCATCTTCTGCAGTAACCTTAAACTCATATCTATTTATACCTACATTTAAAGTATCAGGCCCAGTTCTTTCAAGTTGTCCATATTCTTTATCATCCACTTCTACATTTAACTCTATTTTATCTACTTCATAAGGTAAATAAACAACATAATTAGTTTTCTCTTTATCAAAAACTGGACTCAATATACCAATATTAGTTGTAATAGAAGACAAATAATTATTATTAGACTTAGGCTTATTAGGATCCTTCTCTCTAGTTACATTTATTGTATAAGTCTTAACATTACCATTCTCTGCAGTTACCTTAATAATTACAGGAGTTGTAGCTTCACTAGGTAAATTAGTATTACCACTTATCTGAACTTTAGCATTCTTATCCTCTGCCGTAGCCTTAATATCTAATGAAGAGACACTAAACGGCACAGTCATTGAATATGTAGTAGTATTCTTCCCAAAACCTGGTTTTAAATCTCCTCCACTAACTTTCAAACTAGAAAGATTAGCATTATTACTTCTAGGGTCTTCTCTATTGATAGTAACTGTATAACTCCTAGTAGCCCCACTAGGCGCAGTTACTGTTATTGTAAAAGTATTTTTTCCATAATTAAGAGACTTCTGTCCAGTACCTGATACTCTTGCACCTGCATCCTCTGCAGTAGCACTAATATTCACACTAGTAACATCTTTACCTACATTTGAAGATAAATTATTTAAACTTATATTAGTATTACTAACACTAAGGCTCTTTAAATTTGCATTTGCACTAGGTGGTTCAGTTATACTAATAGACTTTGAAGCATTATTAGCAGTTACTGGGTTAGATTTAGAATCTGAAATAGACGCATTACTAAATGACACTGTAGTATTACCAGTTTGAAGTGCTCTAAAAACTAACCTTATAACACCAGTATTTCCTGTAATAGGTTGTCCTCCTACGCTAAGTCCTGCAAATCTACTAGTACCAGGAGCATAAGTTACATTAATAGAACTTAAGCTCTGATAAGATTCGTACTTCAAATAACTTGAATCAAAATTTATTTGTCCTCCTACACCAGTAATACCACCCTCAGCATTTACATTACTAAAAGAAACTGTAACCTCAACAGTATTACCTTTATAAACTGTCCCAGGAGCGCTCACAGAAACATTTACACTACCAGCACTAAGCTCTAAAGTAGAAAAAAGGAAAAGACACAATGTGAGAAGCAAAGAGGATATAATTCTCTTATTCATCATAATGTCTACTCCTTTGTTTTCGTTTTTCTGCTTCTTTCCTTTTTATTTCCTTTTTCATTTGATTTAATTCATCTTGTTTCATTAACATCTTTAACTTCTCTGGATTCTTAGTCTCCATTCCCTCTTTAATAGCCTCTATTAACTCAGCCTTAGTAATAGTCTCATCATAATAATCAAAAGGCACATTAGAATCATCTTCCTCTAACTGAGTATAACTTGCTTCTTCAAAAGTACCTACTAATCTTTTAGGTTCATTCCCTGGAAGACCTTGAGTACTACCATTTCCCTGATTAAGAACAGCACCTGGATAAACCACATCATCATCTGTTCCATTTCTAGAACCAAAATTAAATTCAGGTTTAAAATCTATTGTTGGCGCCTGAGGAGCTGCTGCCACTTGTGGAGTTGGCTCTTCCTTTTTACTTCTCTTAAGAATCAATAACATTATTAAGAATAAACTAAGAAAACCTAACCCTAAAAACATCATCATCATGAATTGTCCTACACTCATACCAAATATAGACCTAGCAGGCTTATCAACTTCTATCTGATAAATCTTATTAAATCCATTCTCATCAGTAACCCTAATCATAACAATATTAGAGCCTTCCTTAAAATCAGAATTACCAAATATCTCTACTTTTGCATTAGGATTTTCTGCTATAGCCTTTAAATCTAGTTCAGATGTACCAGATTTTACATTTAACTTATAATTAAGTGTTTCCTTATCAAATAATGGAGTAAGAAGAAAATCTCCTACACTTAACTCTTTCAAATAAGTATTACTAGACATAGCACTTCTAGTAGCATTAATAGTATACTCTCTGACACTACCATCCTCTGCAGTAACCTTTATTCTAACAGTTTGTTTTTTATTAACTTGTAAAGTATCATTATCTAAAATCTCAACTTTTGCATTCTTATCAGAAGTAATATAACTAATATCTAACTTATCTACTTCATAAGGAACAGTAATCTCATAACTACTTCTATCCTTATCAAACTTAGGATTAATCTCTGCTCCCTTAACACTTAAAGAACTAAGATATGAATCCCCAGATTTTTTAGGTTCCTCTTTATTTTCAGCATTCTTTCTATTTACATTAACTATATAAGTATTTTTATCCCCATTCTCTGCTGTAACAGTTATAGTTATAGTATTCATGCCATAACTCCAATTTAAATTACCTTTAACCTCAACTGTAGCTTTATCACTCGTAGGAATTGCATCAACCTTTAAACCATCTACAGTAGATTGAACTGTCATTGAATACACATTAATCCCTGGCTTAAACGTTGGTGTTAAAGTATAACCACTAACATTTAACTTACTTAATGTAGCATCACTACTCTTTTCAACTGGAGTTTCTATCTTTTCTTCACGAACTACATTAATTTTATAGATTTTAGAACTTCCATCTTCTGCAATAACAGTTACCTCAACTTCATTATCTCCAACCTTTAGCCCTGTATTACCATTTATATTTATTGTTGCCTTTGAATCATTCTTTTCAGCATTTACTATAATTGAATCCGCTTCAAACGGAACTGTAACTGAATATTCTAAAGTATCTTTATTAAATGAAGGAGAAATCTGATATCCACTTACTGAAAGTCCTTTTAAATTATTATCACTAGATAAAGGAACTGAAGCCCCTTCACGTGTAACAGTTAAAATATAGTTTCTTCCCTGACCATTCTCTGCAGTACATCTTGCAGTAATAGTATTACTTCCAACCTTAAGTTGATTATTTCCAGCAGACCCACTTGTCCAACTTAAAGTTGCTTTTGGATGCTCACAAGTAGCAGAAACACTAATAGAACTAACCTCATTTCCAACTCTTAATGAATAATTATTAGTATTTTTATTAAACGCAGGTGTAATATTATGACCTGTTACAACAAAACTACTTAAAAAAGAATTATCAGACTTAGCAGGCCCTATAGTAACTGTTTTCTCAGGCAAATTCATTTGAACTGCATTTGACTTAGAATCAGAAACAGAACTAGCAGGAAACGTCAATTTTGTAGTCCCCTCCTTTATAGGTTTAAACACTAAAGTTAACAAAGTCTGTGTTGAAGTCACTCCTTTACCAGAAGTAGAAAGTCCAGCAAATCTTTTAGTAGCTTCTACATAAGATATACCAAAAGGCATAGTAGCACTTTGATAAGTTTCTTGATAAGATACTAGCTCTAAATAACTACTATCCCAATTAACTTGTCCTCCTATACCAGTAATAGCATCTCCTGTAATATTACTTATCTGGACTTTATAAGTAATATTTTTATTTAATTCAGCAGTTGCAGGACCCTCATAACTCATAGTTGCAGTACCACCTGCAGCAAAAACACTAGTAGGCAAAATACTTACTAACATAATTGCAAAAATGAATATTAACCCTAAAATTATTCTTCCATTTAATTTTACACTCTTCATATATTTCTCCTCTTTCTACCAAGTTATCAATATTGTACCTAACCAGTGGTTTACTATAGCATTAGC
>CANORX010000102.1 GCA_947569225.1 uncultured Clostridia bacterium | reverse complement strand
AAAAAAAAAATAAAAAAAAAAAAAAAAAACTCCAAAAAAAAAAAAAAAAAAAATAAATAAAATAAAATAATTAATAAAAACACAAAAAAAATCTTACACATTGTAAGCAAAAATCATATAAGAGAAGCTTTTTGACTTTCCATTTGAAATAAAATCTCTTTTTTAAATCCAAACAAACTAGCAACCACTCTAGATGGAAACAAATTAACTTTCTTATTTAAAGATAAAACCAAATCATTATAAGATTCACTTAATAAAAACAATTCATCATCAATATCTTTTAAACTTTTTCTTAACTCCAAAAAACTTACATCTTTCTTTAAATCCATATTATTATCACCTAAAGACATAAATCTTTTAAAAGTCATAGAAAGTTGACTATTAGCTTCCATTTTTTGTTTAGAAGTACTAGAAACCACAAACTTATTTCTAGCTTCAATTAAACATTTCAAAATATCACTTTCATTCTTAGCATAAACCTTACTAGCATTCAACAATTGGGGTATCAAATCAAACTTTTTCTTTAATTGAGAGTCAATTAAAGACCACTTATCTCTAATCCTGTTACTTAGCTTTAATAAACTATAATAAGTAAAAACAACATATAAAATAGCAAGTAACAAAATAACACCAATCACTATTAAAGTTAAAATCATAGCTCCACCCTTTCTTATAAAGAATTATACTACATATTCTTTAACTTTGCATTATATTTCTTAGTTACATTGTCAATAACATCATTAAAAATAGGCATAATTTCTTCTTCAGTCAAAGTACGATTCTCATCCATAAAAGTTAAAGTAAAAGTTAAACTCCTCTCATCATTATTAATATATTCATCATAAACAACAACACTAATTAAATTCTTATTCCCACTTTTCTTAATAGAATTTATAACATCTCTTGCAAGAATATCTTTACTCACAACAAACGACAAATCTTTCTTAATACTAGGATACTTACTTAACTCTCTATATTTCATTTTTCCAACACTAATATCTCTTAACAAATTCAAATTTATCTCTAACGCATACACATCTTCCCTATAAATATTAGGATGTATTTTACCTATAAAACCAACAGTTTTACCATTTACAACAATATTAGCACTCTGATAAGGATGTAACTCTTCTTGATTATCTAAACTAACAAAATCATAACGACGACTATAACCTAAATAATCGAGTAAATTCTGTATCACACCTTTAATATAATAAAAGTCCACACTAACACTAGTATTTATTCCGCCAATATATTCTCCTGTCATTAATACTCCAAGATGACTCTCTTCTTTATAATTTTCATTCTCTTTAAAATAACAGTTACCTATCTCAAAAATACTAACATCCTTATTATTACGAGCCTTATTATATTCATAAACTTCCATTAAAGAAGGAATCAAAGTAGTTCTAAGACAAGTCTTTTCCTCTGTCATAGGTTCTAAAACCTTTATAACATCCTTACAATCTGATGAGTATTTATTCACATTCTTCTCACTTACCAAAGAATAAGTAATAACTTCATTAAGACCTAAATTAGACAATCTCATTTTAATATTTCTAAAAAACTTATCAACATGTCCTGGTGTAGAACTAACTACAGGAAGTTTAGCTTCTATATTATCTACTCCATAAATTCTACCTACTTCCTCTATCAAATCTTCAAGAATATTAACATCAAGTCGTCTAGAAGGAATTGTAACTTTAAAAACATTCTCATTTACTTCACAAACAAAATCTAACTTTCTAAAAACTTCACTTACATCATTAACTTCCAAATTCATACCTAGTACTGAATTAATCTTATCTAAAGATATTTCTACACACTTATCTTCCGGCTTTCTAGTACTAAACTCATGAGTATACTCACTTATAGTAGCCATAGCATACTTACTTAAAAGTTCCTTACTTCTCTCCATAGCTAAATAAGTTCTTCTTATATCAATACCCTTTTCAAAACGACTAGAAGCTTCACTTCTGAGAATTCTTTTAGCAGTTTTTCTTATAAGACCCGAATCAAAAATAGCAGCTTCAATTAAAATATTTTTAGTATCATCACTTATTTCTGTATCAAATCCACCCATAACACCAGCAAGTCCAATAGCCTCAGTCTTATTAGAAATAACAATATCACTAGTGCTCAAATCCCTAACTTGACCATCAAGAGTCTTAACACTCTCTTTTTCTTTAGCCATTCTAACACCTATATAATTACCCACTTTATCTGCATCATAAAAATGTAAAGGTTGTCCTGTCTCTAACATAACATAATTAGAAATATCTACCACATTATTAATAGGTCTAATACCACTTGCAACAAGTCGTGTCTTAATAAAACTCGGACTTTCTTTTATAACGACATTCATAGCTCTTCCAAACAAAGCTAATGAACAATTATCAGTTAAAACATTAACCTCTAAATCTTTAGAAAAATCATCATCTACCTTTTCATATACTGGTGTAGGAACATTAACTTTTCTATCATATATAGCACCCACTTCATAAGCAAGTCCAATCATACTTAACAAATCACTTCTATTAGTAGTTAACTCAAAATCAATTATTTCATCATCAAGCTCTAAAAATTCTAAAGGATTTCCTCCAACTGGGGCATCTATTGGTAGTTCACAAATACCCTCATAATCTTCTTCCTTAAGAAACTTTTTATCTAACCCTAACTCTGCTAAACTACAACACATTCCATTAGACTCATACCCTTTAATCACACTTTTTCTTATAACACCACCTGGAAGAATAGCCCCGTCCATTGCAACAATAACCTTAAGCCCTTTTCTCATATTAGGTGCACCACAAACTATATTTAAAGTCTCTTTACCAATATTAACTTTAGTATTATTTAAATGTGTATCAGGAACTTTTTCACACTCTAAAACCTCACCAATAACTAAATTAGTAACATTTATAAGTTTACCAGCATAATCATACTCATTCCCAACACGAGTCATATCCTCAGCTATAACATTAATATCTTCATTTAACTCTACATAATCACTAACAAACTTTTTACTAAATATCATTACACTTACATCTCCTTTCTATTAAAATTATCAAGAGTTCTAACATCATTTTGATAAAATACCCTAAGATCAGTAATACCATACTTAAACATAGCAAGTCTCTCAAGCCCTACTCCAAAAGCAAAACCTGTATACACTTCTGGATCATACCCACACATTCTAAGCACATTAGGATGAACCATACCAGAGCCAAGAATCTCAATCCAACCAATGTTTTTACATAATGGGCATCCCTTTCCACCACACTTAAAACATGTAACATCAACCTCATAACTAGGCTCAGTAAAACCAAAATAACTAGGTCTAAATCTAATATTAGTATTCTTTCCCAAAAGCGTTCTTGCTAACTCTAAAAGTGTACCCTTTAAATCAGCTAAACTAATATTCTTATCTACCACTAAACCTTCCATTTGCATAAACTGATGAGAATGAGTAGCATCATCGTCATCTCTTCTATAAACCTTACCTGGACAAACCATTTTAATAGGAGTCTTATCTTTATTAGCTAACATTGTCCTAACTTGAACAGAACTTGTCTGAGTACGAAGTAACATCTCATCTGTAATATAAAATGTATCTTGCATATCTCTAGCAGGATGATTCTTAGGAATATTTAACTTCTCAAAACAATTAACATCAGTTTCAACCTCAGGACCTTCCACCACATCATATCCCATACTAACAAACAAATCCTCTAAAGTTTCTCTAATATGTGTAAGAGGATGCAAACTTCCTGTTTTAACTACTTTACCAGGAAGAGTTATATCTATTCTCTCACTTTCTAACTTTTTATTTAACTTTTCTAACTTAATAGCATTTAATTTCTCATCAAACAAATTATTAAATGTAGTCCTAAACTCATTAGTCAAAATACCTACACTCTTCTTTTCTTCAGCGCTTAAAATCCCTATACTTTTCATAATACTGGTAAACTCACTAGTCTTACCCATATACTTACTTTTAATTAAATTCATATCATTCTCATCATTTGAATTCTTAATATCTTCTTTAGCATTCTCTAAAATACTTTCTAACTTTTCTTTCATAATCCCTCCAAAATAAAAACTTCATGACTTAAGGACGGAACATATATCCGCGGGACCACCTTAATTCATAAAGTATTATGCATCTTTAATTAAG
>CANORX010000101.1 GCA_947569225.1 uncultured Clostridia bacterium | reverse complement strand
TTGACACGATTTAATTATCAATATGAAGTTTTGCGATAGCATTACGAAATTTTGATAATTAAATCTAGGGTACAAGCCCCGCTGCTTGCGGCGTGGATATAAAATTGATATACTTATTATGGTGATGACGAGTGAGTAAGCAGTACACAAAATCACATAATAAGACAATCCTTATGTATCATCTTGTATGTGCAATAAAATATAGACGAGATGTTTTGACTGACGAAGTTACTAATACAATCGTCAATGTGTGCTTAGATATAACGGATAAATATGGTATAGATTTTATAGAAGTAGGGACAGATGTAAATCATATACATTATTTAATTCAAGCACAACCAAAATATTCTCCAACACAAATAGTAACAATGATAAAAAGCATAACAGCAAGACTAGTATTTAAAATAAATCCTGAAGTTAAGAAAAAATTGTGGGGTGGAGAATTTTGGAGTGACGGATATTGGATGGTAACTGTCAGTCAAAATACAACAGAACAAGTTATTAAAGAATATGTAAGGAATCAGGGAAATAATCAATATAAAATTGCACATAAGAAAGATGATGCTGGTATAGAATTATGATTCCGATTCATGCCCCGTTGCTTGCGACGGTTGGTACTTGACATTTAGTTTCTAATAATTTGAAGTCACATCTTGTTTTTAAATTTTCTCCTAGGTTATTATTCATAAAGTCAAAGTATAATGCTTTTGCTTTAGTATGTATTATATCTTTGTTCCTGTTTAACCAATATATTTGTGATTTTAATAAGTTGTTATATCGCACGTCTTCTTTATTGTTGTTTTTTAAATCTAGTATAGTAATATTGTTATCATTTACAGGTAGCATATTATTAAAATTGATAGCGCCTAGTTTTCCTTCGTCTAGTCTTAAAAAGTCTAATGTGTCTTTCATTTTTGTTAAAGCAAATAAAACTAGAGATATTCTTATTTGAATTCTCTAGTACTTTTTTAATTCCTGTCTCAGTCGGAATCACTCGTCTTCTTCGTTGTTATCAAGTGAAAGTAAATTCTTTATGTCTTGTTCTGTTAATCTAGATAGTATGTTTTCATCTCTTCCTTCACCTTCAATTAAACTGTCTGATAGTATTTTTTTCTTATTTTGCAATTCTAGTATTCTTTCTTCTATTGTTCCTTTACATATTAGTTTAATAACTTCTACTGTGTTTTTTTGCCCTATACGATGAGCTCTGTCAGTAGCTTGGTTTTCAACTTGTGGATTCCACCATAAGTCTAAGTGTATTACTACATCTGCACTTGTTAGGTTTAATCCTGTTCCACCTGATTTTAGTGTTATTAAAAATACATTTGTGTCATCAGTATTGAATTTGTCTACTAGTTCCATTCTTTTCTTGGATTTAACACTTCCATCTATTACATATGTTGATATTCCTACGTTTGTAAATTCTCTGTTTACTATGTCTAATGCTCTTTTGTATGAAGTGAATAATAGTATTTTATGTCCGTTTTCAATAATATTTTCAGTTAGTTTTATTAATTCTTCTATTTTTGAACTTCCGCCTTGATAGTTTTCGTATATTATGCTTGGGTCAATACATAGTTGTCTTAGGCGTCCTAGTAGTGTAAGTATTTTAAAACTTCCTTTTTGGAATCCTTCACTGGCTATGATATCGTCTAATTCTTGTTTTGTTTTTTCTAATTCTGCAACATATATTTTCTTTTGTTCAGGGTTTAGGTCTATGTATATGTTGTTTTCTATTTTGTCTGGTAGTTCTGTTACAACATCTTTTTTCTTTCTTCTTAGTATAAACGGTGTTATTTGAGCATTTAAGTTATTTAATTCTTTTATGTTGTCTTCTGTTACATCTTTTATGTTATATTTTCTACTAAAATTTGTTATATTTGCTAGGTATCCTGGCATTATGAAGTCAAATATACTCCAAAGTTCTAATACTGAGTTTTCTAATGGTGTTCCAGTAAGTGCGATTTTGGTGTTTCCTTTTAATTCTTTTATGACTTTTGTCATTCCTGCATTTACATTTTTTATGTTTTGTGCTTCATCTATCGCTATTAGTTCAAATTCCATATTTTCATATAGTTCTTGATCTTGTCTTATTAGTCCATATGTTGTTATTAGTATATTTGTGTCTTTTAAGTGTTCTAATTCGTATTTTCTTTTTTCTTTGTTTTCTGCGAATACTTTGTATTTTAGTTCACTTCCAAATTTGTCAAATTCGTTTTTCCAGTTGTATATTAGTGAAGTTGGGGCTATTATTAGGATTTTTGCATTTTTCTTTTCTTTTAGTATTTGTTTTATGAAGTATATTAGTTGTATTGATTTTCCTAGTCCCATTTCATCTGCTAGTATTCCACCAAATCCGCATTTGTATATGTTATATAACCATTTTACTCCTGTTATTTGATAGTCTCTTAGTATGCTTGTATCTTTTTTTGTTAGTGTTATTTCTTCGTCTTTGTATGATGAGAAGTCTTTGATTAATTCATCAAATAGATTATTTGTTTTTATTATATGGTATTTCTCTTTTTTGATGCTATCTAAGTATATTGCACGGTATTTTGGGATTGTTCCTTTACCTTCTTTTATGTCTTTGGTACTTAGTTCCATATCATTTACTAGGTTATCAAATTCTTTTAAGTCGTTTGATGCGTTTAAGTCTATTATGTCTCCACTTTTTAAACGATAGTATTTCTTTTTAGATTTTAGTGATTCTAGTATGTTTACTATTTCGTCGTTTTTAATGCTTCCTAGGTCAAATTCGTATTTAAGTATGTTGTCTGTTCCTATGTTAAAACTTGATCTTATGTTGGTTTCTTTTAGTATGTTTGTGTCTTTGATTTTGTTTGATGTGAATACTTCATAACTTGTTGCTAATTTAGTTATTCCATCAGTTAGAAAGTCACCTATTAATTCTAGGTCGTCAATGTATATTTGACTATTTGATATTTGAAAACCATAAGTTAATAGATCTTTTACTGTGCTATTTTCTGTTTCAGTGTCTCTTATTATGTTTGGTGTTTTTTCAAAGTAATTTATTTTGTTGTTGTCATATACGAATTTTAAGTCTGCTAGGATTATTTCTCCTTTTAAGTCTAGGTATATTTCTACTTTTGGTTTTGTTCCAACAACTATTTTGTCACTTAATGAAGAGTCTATTTCTACTTCTTTTTTTATTATTCCTAGTAGTCCACCTGTGAATATTTCTAAGTCTTCTTCTTCAAATGTTATTGCGTCTATTCTATTTTTGTCCATTTGTGATAATATGTAACTTACTTTTTCAGGTAATATGTATAGTATTTCATTTTTAGTTGCATATTTAAATTCTTTGTCTATGAATTTAATACTCTCATTTACTGGGAATTTAAGTTTGTATGTGTTTTCTTCTTTTATTAGGGGCATTTTAAATGGACAAGATTTAGTTATGTGTGTGATTTCTCCTAAGCCTGATATGATGAAGTTTTTGTTTTCTAATTTTTCTAGTAGACGATTTAATTTTTCTAATGGTATTGATAAGTAGTTCATATTATAGTAAGGATTGTTGTTTTTTAGTTCTACTAAATAGTCCAGTATTTCTTCATCTACTTTATTAAAGTAATGTACTTTTGGGTTATATGTGAAGTTTTTTCCAAAAGATATTGTTTGTTTTCCATTTTCATATACGTTTAAAAAGTTATTTAGTTTGTTATTTAAACTGTAGAGTTTTTCTTCTCCTATTTTGAAACGTGGCGCTACATAACTATTGTATCTATTATAAAATTCTAGTTCTACTTCTAAGTTTACTTGACGTTTAAGTGATATTTCGTTTTTATCAGTTTCTTTATAGAATTCTTTTAGTATTTCTTTTGATATTTTAAGGTTTCTTTCTAAAGGCGCGATAGGACCTTTTGTTAGTTCGTCAAAATGTATTAGTACTGCTGCTTCGTGTTTACAAGCACCCATTCTTTCAAAAGCAATGCATTCACAATATGAACTTGCATATTCGTCGTTGTGTTTTGATATTGTTACTTCATATGTATTATAGTCTGTTTGTGATTCTACTTCAAATTCAAAGTATTCAGTGTTTCCTATTTTTGTGCTTTCTTTGTATTCTATAAAGTCTTCGTTATAGTTTTTTCCTTTTATAAAGTTATTTTGCCCAACTATGTTTTTTATTTCATTTTCACTTAAATTCATTACTCCTTTACCT
>CANORX010000100.1 GCA_947569225.1 uncultured Clostridia bacterium | reverse complement strand
GTTTCAAGTCTGAAAGATGATGAAATAAAAGTAATCATTGATAATACAGAGTACACCGTAGAAAAATATACTTGGGAAAATAGTAGGTATGTATTAAATAATGGAGAACTCTCACAAGAGATTATTGGAAAGTTTGAACAATATCCATTAAAACTTGCTTGGGCTATAACTATTCATAAAGGACAAGGTCAAACTTATAAATCGGTATTAATCGATTTAGGTACTGGTGCTTTTGCTACTGGGCAAACTTATGTAGCATTAAGTAGATGTACTTCTCTTGAAACTTTGTATTTAAGAAGACCGATAAAGTTTTCGGATATAACAGTTAATCAAGAAGTAGTCGACTTTATGAAAAAAGTTGAAATAGTAAAATTAGGAGGAGAAAAGTAAAATGGATAAAAATAATCAGAACACAGAAACACTGGATATGGTAAACAGAAAATCATATCCAGCAGTTTTATTAGATGTCGTAACGGAGCATGACCCTATTAGAAAAGTGTATGTCGTGAAATTTATTTATAAAGTTTATTTTAGTGCTACACAAACTAAGGAAGTTGTTGATAATTTCTATTTGTGGGACCGTTCTAAGTATAGAAGAGTTGCTTTGGAAAGATTACATAAGGTATTAGATGTCTATAATCTTAAACTTCTTTATAAAGATTATAGAAATGAAACATCAATTGCTAATGCTTGTAAGTGGCTAGTTGATACTTAGGTGGAAATACAACAATATAGTTACAAGGGAAACAGGTATAAAGTATTATCTTCTGAAAGAAATGATTCTAGAAGAATAGACTGTTTATGGGAATGTATGTTGAAAAATGATTTAGATAGTTTTCCAGAATGTTTAAAAAGCACTGATGAACTTACTGATGAACTTCTTAATGAATTTGTATCAGCCTGTTTAAAAAGTGAAGAGTCTAACAAAAATTTAAATGAAGATTTTTGTATTACTCCTGAAATGTATTACGAACTAGAATTTAACACGAAAAAGAAACGCCGTTGAAAAATCATAGATTTACAAAGACTAAGAAATGCTATGTTTTTAGTCTTTGTAATATACCCTAATTAAATTTTTAAAGGGTTGGAAATAATGGTGGACTTTTACAAAGGAATATTGGATAGTATCTTCGAAAGGAGATGGACCAATGAATAGAACTTATGGTTATGTAAGAGTTAGTAGTAAAGAACAAAATGAAGAAAGACAAGTAAAGGCATTATTAGAAAATGGTGTTGAACAACAATACATTTTTATAGATAAGCAGAGTGGAAAAGATACAAATAGACCTCAATATCAAATTTTAAGAAATGCATTAAGGAGTGGAGATACTGTTATAATTAAATCTTTAGATAGGTTCTCGAGATCATACAAGGATATAATAGAGGAATATTCTTATATTACAAAACAAGTTGGAGCAAATCTTGTCATTTTAGACCTTCCTTTACTTGATACTCGACAAAATGATGATTTGTTAAAACATTTTATAAATGATTTAGTATTACAAATTTTAGGATTTGTAAGTGAAACTGAGCGTAAATATATTAAACAACGACAAAAAGAGGGTATAGAAATTGCTAAGTCAAAAGGTACTAAGTTTGGAAGAAAGCGAATAGAAAAACCTAGTAACTGGAATGAAGTCATTTCTAAATGGAAAAATGGAGAGATGACAGGAGTACAAACGTACCGGGAGTTAGGACTCAAAGAAACAACTTTTTATAGGTTACTTCGTGAGGAAAAGAAAGGAAAATAGATAATGGATAATATAAATAAAAATGAAGAATTAGAAGAAGTAGTTCTTTATCTTAGAACTGCTAATGATGATGAAGAACAGTTAGAAATTCAAGAAACAAGGTTAAGAAAATATTGTCAATTGAAAGGGTATAAAGTTCAAAATATCTATACAGATTTTAATTATAGTGCTAGAGATATGACTAGACCTAAATTTTTGGAACTTCAAAACGATATAAAACAAGGTATTGTTAAAAAGGTTCTCGTTACTTCATATAGTCGTATTGGTCGAGATTTAATGGACTTAATGAAATTTTTAGATATATTATTGGCTTATAACTGTGGTTATGATAGTGTAGATACATTTGATATGTTCTCTTTTCTAGGAAATACACAAACATCATTATTTACTTTTTTTGACAACTCAAAGGAAGTTGAAAGGAGTTGATAAATTGTGATGTATGGTAGCAATATGTATAATAATGATATAGTAGTTGCTATATATAAAAGAGTTTCTACTGATGACCAAGCAAGAGAGGGACATAGTTTAGAAGAACAAGAGAAAATAATAAGAAGTTATTGTGATACTTATGGTTATAAAGTATATAAAGTATATTCTGATGAGGGTTTTAGTGGTAAAGAAACAACTAAGCGAAAACAGTTTAATAAAATGATGTCTGATATGAAAGCAAAAAAATTTAATAAGATTATTGCTTTAAAACTGGATAGAATTACTAGAGATTTATTCGATTTCGTTTCTTTTACAAAAACATTAGACAAGTATAATTGTGGTTTCGAGTTTGTAATGGAAAGATTTGATACTACTTCCTCTACTGGTAGAATGGTATTGTATATCTTAGGAGTATTCGCTCAATTTGAAAGGGAAATGATAAGAGAAAGAACTTTAATAGGAGTTAAAGGAGCAGTTAATAAAGGACATTATGGTGGACCAATTCCTTTAGGATATAGAAAGGATCCTGAAAGTAAATTGTTTCTTATTGATGAGGAAACCTCTCTTATCGTAAAAGAAATATTTGATTTATGTTTAAAAGGTAAAACATATTTTCAAATAGCAAAAATAATGAAAGATAAATACGGTTATATGACTTTTAATCGTAGAGATAAGAAAACTGGAGAGGTATATCAAGTACAAAAAAGGTGGGGAGATAGTACAATAGGAACTATATTAAATAATAAAATATATTATGGAGTATGGGAACATAGAAAGCAAGTTAAAGAGGCTGAAAGTGTTGAGATAAGTGGTTTTATTCCCCCTATTATTACTAAAGAAGTATTTGATGAGTGCCAAGAGTGTATTAGAAGAAATGCTAGAAACTACTATCGTAGTAAGCAGTATCTATTTCTTCAAAAAATTGTATGTCCTAAGTGTGGCTGTGTAATGGCTTGTGCTGGTACTAGAAAACCTAACGGAAAAGAATACCTTTACTATAAATGTAAAGAGTGTAATACATACATAAATGAAGAATTAATAGAAAAGGTTCTAGTACAGAAGTTGACTACCCTTTTAGAATTATATGTTGCTTTAGAAAAAGACTATGTTATGGTAGATGACAGGCTCGCTGAAATAATGAATAATAGCAAGAAAGAAAATAAAGTGAGGTTTACTTTAGATGCCTTTGCTATTGAACGAAAGTTTATGAACGATAATGGTTATCTATCTAAATTGTGGGATATGGCTCCTTATGAAATTAAGTGTAATTTCATTCACGAGTACATAGATACTATACAAGTACGAGTTAAAAAACAAACTAAAAACAAAATAACTGAACTCGAGATACCCGATTTATCTATAAGACCTTATAAGATTAAGGAAATACTACGAGATGGAGCAAGTTCAGTATTAAATGATGTGGCTATTGATACAGAAGACAAAAAATACAATATATGTGAAATGAATAGTCGAAAAAAAGCAGATGAATATATCGAGAGTCTAAGTCAAGTGTTTAATATTAGAGTTATAGATGAACTTAAAGATAAGGAACAATACTATGGTTCTGATATGTTTAGAATTATAAAGATTAAAAGTAATAGGGCTGTCGAACCAGACAACACATTATTTTTAGAGTTAGTATGTTAAAATTCCCTTTATATGTGTTAAATGGCTTTAACTATCTTTACAATAATTGTGAAAATTGATATAATTAATATATCTCAATGAGATAATTATTGGAGATTTTTAGAGGGAATTTTTTACACCTAAAATCGTGGAAAGAAAGGACCGTAAAAAGTTTTGAACCCCTCTTAGAATCGTGCCAAATGCAAATACACTCCAAAAAGTGGAGTTAAAATACATGAAAAGCCGTGGAAATAAAAGGAAAATCCACGGTTTTTGTTTTTACTAAAAAATGGTGTAAAAAATGGAGATTTTTAGTGAAAAATTTATAAAATCAGAAGAATTAGAAAAAAGGATAAGAACTACGTGTAGTTTTAATAATGCTAAGTGTGA
>CANORX010000099.1 GCA_947569225.1 uncultured Clostridia bacterium | reverse complement strand
ATGGAGAAACTTTAGAAAAATTAATAATACAAGCCCTAGTAAATTATTTAAATAATAAAGGGCTGACTAAATGTTAAATATGCGATATAATTATATTGTAATTTTAATTATATTCCTAAGAAAGCTAGGAGGTAAGATTTAGTGTTTAACACTATTGGGAATATAGCAAAGAATTACTTTGTTGCAATTTATATAAGACTATCTAAAGAAGATGTAAAAGAAAATGGAAAAGAAGATGAAAGCGAGAGCATACAAAATCAAAAGATTTTATTAACCAAATATGTTAATGAACAAGGCTTTACATTGGTAGATTACTATATTGACGATGGATATACAGGTACTAACTTTAACCGTCCTTCATTTCAAAGAATGTTAAAAGACATTGAAGCTGGTAAAATCAATATGGTTATTACAAAAGATTTATCAAGACTTTCTAGGGATTATATTGGAACTGGTGAATATGTAGAAAAATGGTTCCCAGCTCATGGAGTAAGATATATTGCTTTGACTGATGCCATAGATACTGCCATAGATTCCACTAATAATGATATTGCTCCATTTAAAGCTATATTAAATGACATGTATGCTAAAGATTTATCAAAAAAAATTAGAACTGCCCTTCATACTATGCAATCAGAAGGCAAATGGGTGGGTGGATGCGCTCCTTTTGGGTACAAAGTAGATCCTGAAGATAAGAATCATTTAGTCATAGATGAAGTGGAAGGCCCAATCATAAAAAGAATTTTTAACCTTTTCATAAATGGATATAAGATTAATCAAATTAGAGATATTTTAAATGATGAGAATGTTCCAACATTTTCTACTACAAGAGGCAGAAATTTTGATAGAAAAGGGAAGGGCGGCAATATATATGGTTATTGGTGTAATACAACTCTCAAAAAGATATTGAAGAACAGATTATATACAGGTGATATGATTCAAAATAGAAGAAGTAGAATAAATTATAAGTATAGAAAAATCGTATGTAATTCAGAAGATAAATGGATAATAGTTGAAAATACTCACGAACCATTAGTAGACAAAGAAACCTTTAAAAAAGTACAAGAATTATTACCTAAACAAAGACAAAGAAATGATAAAAAAGAATGTTTCTTATTAGATGGTTTACTTAAATGTGCAGATTGTGGCCATAATATTAGTATTAAAGCAAGACGTGCTAATGGGAAATCCACCACGGTATGTAATTATTATAGGAAATATAAAGTTAATTATAGATTATGTACTAATCATGGATTTGATTATGATACTTTAGAAAATGGTATTATTAATATTATTAAATCAGTAACAAAATCGTTGCAATTAGAACAAATAGAAAAAGTAGTTCAAAAAGAATGTAATGAAAATTCAACTATTGAAAGTATAAAAAATAATATTAGTAAATTAGAGCTAGAAATCAGCAAATTAAAAAATAGTTTAGATAATATGTATATGGATAAATTGCAAAATAAGGTAACAGATGAAATGTATGAACGAGTAAATTTAAAAATATCAAAAGATATTGAAGCAAAAGAAGTTAAATTAAAGGAAACAAAAGAATATTTAAATGAAGTAGAAAACAGTGGTAAAACCGCTGAGGATTTAAAAACATTAGTAGATGAGTTTGTTAAGGTTGAATATCCAACAAGAGATCTAATGTTAAAACTAATTAACAATATTTCAATTCACGAAGATGGAAATATTGATGTTCATTTCAACTTTAAAGAGTTGAATATTATTTATGAATCTTGTGGTGCATAGTGAATGCAATCAGAAGGAATAGCTACATTTATGACTGCATATAATGATATATCTATGGGTATAAGTTTAGGAATAGCAATAGCGCTTCATAACATACCAGAAGGCATAGGAATCTCAGTCCCTATCTACTACTCTACAGGTAAAAAAAGTAGGGGAGTGATTTTATCACTATTATCTGGACTAGCAGAACCACTAGGAGCAATAATGGCATACCTAATATTAAAAAACTTTATTAATGAGCGTCTTATAAGCATAACATTAATATTTGTAGCTGGAATAATGATAACACTCGCAATTGAAGAAATGTTACCAGAAACTAATAAATATAATAAACCTATACATAATTTATTTGGACTTATAATAGGCATAATATTAGTTTTAATTAATTTGCTAATATTTTAAGGACTATAAAGAAACGACTATAGAACATATAATAACATATTTAATGAACCTCTAATCTTTGTTAAATACAAGAAAAATTCAACAACTTATTTAAATACACAAGTTCCGATAATATATATTATGTTAAGTTCTCATAATAATTTAACAATTCTATACTCCCCCACTATTCTTTTTTAGTAAATAATCACTAGGGGAGTAATGGTTTATAAAAAGAAAGTTACACTAATAACTTTCCTTTAACATTAAAATCTTAAAACATTAAGCTGCTTTTGGCATTTCTTTTCTATCACCCATAACAACTTTTCTAGATTGAATTTCACCCATCTTATTAAACACCTCCTGAGCATTCTCAGGATTAATCTCATTATAACCTAACTCTCTCAACGCTTGAATCTTAACAGTAGTCAACTGTTGAGTTCTACTTAATACCTCTTCCTTAGTATTTTCTATTTCTTTAACAAATCTCTCATGAGACGCTACCAACTTACTTTTTTGCGCACCACCATTATTATATAAATTCATAGCAGTAAAAATTATACTCTCAAGAATGAATTGTGCAGTATCATCGAACTTAAATTCCATAGGATCAGTAAATCCTGTAGTCTTAGAAAGATAAGCTAAAATATACTTAATCTCTGGAACATTATCTATTGACTGTAAAACATGATACAAATACAAAAATTCATAATAAGTATTCTTATTCTTTTCTTCAGTAAATTTTTCTTTAATTAAATAAATTAAATCATTAACTAAAGTCTGTTCCTCTTTATTAAGATTTTTCAAATCAAAATAACCGTCACCATCACCAAAATTCTTTATATTTTGATTTAACCTAGCCTCTATATCCTCTAAATATTCAGCAGTTACTTTAATTTTACCAATTGCCTCATCGCTTCCATCTTCAATATTTAACAATTTAAACAATAGAAGTTTCTTCTCTTTAGGCCATTTATTCAAGTTCTCTAACTCTAAATAATTATAAATCATTTGTCTTGAAACACCAAGATACTTAGCAAGCTTTACTTTAGAAATACCTAACTCTTGTAATAATTCATTCAAATTTTTCATTTTTTCTCTCCCACTCTCTTCTATTTTGTATATATCTATTTTACAACACTTTACATTGACACGTCAAGTGTAAAATGAAGGTAAAGGGACTTTTTAATGAAAAATTAAACAAAAATCACTCAATCAACATAGAGACTATAAATACCACAACTTCTCTCCATTCTTTCTTACCTCTTTAATAATTCCTCCCATTACACACTCATCATCTAAATAAACAACACAAGCCTGTCCTGGAGTTACAGCCTTTGCACTTTCATACTTAAGCAAAATATCACCATTAGATAAATACTCTATAAAAACTGGAATATCTTCGCTTCTATATCTAAATTTACACTTAGCTTTATCTGGTCTAACATTAGAAATATAATTAATATCTTCTATAATTGCCTCATTAGAAACCAAATACTTATTATCGTCTCCAAAAGCAACATACAAAATATTCTTAACAACATCCTTCCCACAAACATAATGTCTTTCAGTATGTCCACTTAACCCTACATTCCTTCTTTGTCCAATAGTATAATTCATAAGCCCATTATGTTTACCAATAACTTCCAAAGTATCTATATCAACTATATCTCCAGACTTACCCTTTAAATAATTTTGAATAAACTTCTGATAATTTCTCTCTCCAATAAAACAAATACCTGTAGAATCCTTCTTCAAAGCCACAGGAAGTCCTACTGAGGTAGCAATCTTTCTAACCTCAGGCTTAGTTAAATGTCCAATAGGAAACAAAACATCATTAAACTCACTTTGACTTACCTGACTCAAAAAATAAGTTTGATCCTTATTACTATCAACACCTTTTAATAGCCTACCATCAACAAGTCTAGCATAGTGCCCTGTAGCAATCTTATCAGCACCTAACTTTTTAGCTTCCTTTTTAAAAACATCAAATTTTATATACTTATTACACATAATATCAGGGTTTGGCGTCCTTCCTTTTTCTAACTCACTTAAAAAATATGAAAACACATTATCCCAATACT
>CANORX010000098.1 GCA_947569225.1 uncultured Clostridia bacterium | reverse complement strand
AATTAACTAGCCGTTTATCGATAGCACAACAGCCCGAATTTGCCACTTTGCTTGACACAGGACGCATCAGTTTTAGCTGTATGTAGAATTAATCAAGTAGAGATAAAAGTCGCTTAGAACGAAAGAAAATCACCTCTATGACGATGTAATTAAATTTTACTTTACATTAGTCATAGAGGTATTACTATTAATGAATTTAAACTTAAATATAAACTTATGAGTTGTGGAAATATTAAACTTGTAGGATATAATAATCTTAATAATGTTATTATTAAAGAACATGGTTCTAATAATGCTGATTATTATAGTCTTATAGCTATGGTTGAAGACCCAATCTTTAAGAAGATTATAGCTGATAGAGGTATTAATGTTAAAACTTCTGGAAGACAAGCTTATAATGCTCTTCTTGAAGCTAGAGCTATTAAACTTCGTAATATGGATGATATAGCTTCTGTTGCTGAAAAAGAAGAACGTGGTTTGTTTAGTACAATTAAAGCTAGAGATACAGCTATTACTTATATGGCTGATATTATGAATAAACTTAGTTTTAATTTTTTATATAATGGTGCTCCATTAAATTTTAATGAAATTAAAAAACGTACCAATGAAACTGTTATTAATGCTGGACTTAAACGTGCTAAGAAATTAGCCGGAAGTGATGAAGCTAAAAATAATGAACTTAATAGCTTTATTAATAATCCAAGTCCTGCTATTAAAATTAATGGTCTTGGAGCATTTCTTCGTAAATATGGTGATGCTCAAAATTTTAATTATGGTGCATTACTTCGTTCTTTAACTAATACTGAATTTAATGAAGCTCTTTTTAATAATAAAAATGTAGCTAAACTTATTAAACGAGATGAATTATATCAAACTACTGATTATGAAGAATTAGGCGGTTATCTTGATGAAACTTCTACTGAAGGTGATGAAAATAGTATAGATGATGGTATTGATTTAATGACTCAACTTTGGAATTTAAGTATTGGTGAAGTTAAAGATTTTAATAAACACGTAGAAGAAATTATTAAATATCATCTTGCAAGTTTACCTAAACTTACTGCTGCTTCTCAACTTGATAATGGAAGTTATCCTTTTGATACTAATAATGAATTAGGGGTTGTTACTTTTTCTGATACTAATTATTTATCTAAAATATTATATGCTAGTGCTGATACTAGTAATGTAGATAATTTTATAGCTAGTCTTAAACGTATATCTGAAACTATTCCAAATTGTGAATGTTTAATTCAATTACATGATTTACTTAGCAAAAATAAAGTATTTGCTAATAAGTATATGATGGTGTTTAATAAACCTATTATATCTAAAATTGAAACTTATATTCAAACTGATTCTAATGGTAATAGTTATGTTCGTGCTCGTGTAACTAACCCTAATACTGATTCTCGTACCATTTTACAGAATACTTTTTATAATAATGTTAAGAATAATATTATTACTAATCGTGTTCCTACTGCTCGTGAAAAGTTTCGTATATATGATAGATATAAAAATACTCCTCATGCCAATCTTTATTTATATGATGCTTTTAAAGAAATATTTCCAGATATTAATCAAGCTAGTTTTAATTTAGCTATTGCTAAGATTGGTCGTGTTGCTATGGCTAATAATCTTATTAACTTTGCTAATGTTATTAATCGTACAGTTGAAAACTATAATAAATATGTAGAAGCACTTAAAAAAGATAAAGGAACTAAAATGCCTGATAGTTTTATTAATAGAGGTGATACTTCTATTATATATCAAATGGCTGATGTTTTTAAAGATATTATTTATATTCCTGTTGAACTTAATTCTCGTAATCCTGAAGGTAATTTAAGTTCTGATGTTATTAATAGAAGTTTTATTACTAATATTGCTAAAATAATCAATGATGATAAATCTACTGTTGAAGAGCAAAACGCTATGGTTGAAGCTTATGCTAAACAAAAGTTTGCTAGTCATCAATATGATTATAGTAATTTACTTCTTGAACATAGAGATAGTAATGGTAATATAATTAATTATGGACTATTTAGAAGAGTTGGAAATGGAACTCCTAAACTTACTGAATATGCTCGTAGTATGTTTAAAACTTCTCTTCTTAATGGTATTAGTGAATTAGATAATAATAATAATGACTTATATCGTAGTATGAGTGATGGTGATTATTTAATTACTGCTATGGGATTATTTATGACTGATATTAATAATTCTGAAACTCTTACTGCTAATTATTTACTTCCTATACCTAGTGATGCTCCTAAAAACTTTACTATTACTGCTCCTAGATATAGTCTTGCTGGATTACGTAGTCAACTAGAAGATGGAACTAAAATTATAAATAAAAAACATCCATTATTTAAACAGTATTATAATATAGTTATTCAAGAACTTACTAATATGGCTCAAGCTGTTAATGTAATGTTTAAGACTAATACTAATGGTAATCCTATTTTAACTAATGGAGATTTTGAATTTAGTGATACTTATAATAATAAACCTGAACATTTTTATAATCAATACCATAAAGATGGAAAAGGTAATGTATTTACTACTAAAGATGGACACAAAGTTTTAGCTGGTAGAGTATTTAGTTTTAAACGTTTAGTTAGTAAAATTACTCCTAATAGTAATGGAGCATTTAATGAACTAATTGGATATGGTAAAACTATTGACATCCTCTACGGGGGGTCTACACATGGACTTAGCTATATTAATAATCAAGTAGTTCTTAATGGAGAACAACGTATTGCTCTTGAAGATGCTGTTGCTGATTGGTTAAATGAATATATAACTAATGGTTATAAAGAACTTAAAAATAAATATGGTACATTTATTGATGATAGGATTAATAATGAATCTTTAGCTGAATTTCTAGTTAATGATTATCTTGTTAGAGATAGTATGTACGATATGTATGGTGGTGACCAAAGTTTTTATAAGAATGGTCAAGCTATTCTAAAACGTATTAAAGAAGTACAAGCTAGTGGTAATCCTTTTGGTAATACAGACTTTACTAAAAATGATTTAGATATAGCTACTGATTTATATGATATAACTATCAAAGGTAATGCTGTTACTGTTCCTTATACTGTTAATGGAGTTACTAAACGTAAAAAAGTAGTTCTTCAAGATAAATTTAGGGGTGTTACTATTTATAATACTTTTAAAGCTTCTGATAAAGTTGTTATTGATAGACTCGATAATCAACTTAAAAAAGCTGGACTTGATAAAAAAGATAGAGAACGAATATTAGAACCATTTAAAGGCGGTGTTAATGCTAATGATGCTCAATCTTATATTACTCTTGAAGAATGGATTCGTCGTATTACTGCTGCTGGTGAATTAGATAAATATGCTGGACTTATTCAGAGCCTTACAGACGATACTCCAATAGATAAAATTGATTGGACTAAATTTGCTAATAAAGTTCAAATTCAAAAGAATTTCTATTATGATTTATATTATGATACTACTGTTGGTATTGAAGTTCCTAGACAAGTAAAAAATGCTGAGTTTGTTCTTATTCCTAAACTTATTAAAGGAACAGAACTTGAAAAAGTTTATAATATAATGACTAATAGAGGTATTCATCAAATTAATACTGTTGAAACTGTTAAAGTTGCACAACATAACAGAATGACACTTTGGAATAATGATGGTGTTTTAACTGATGAAGCTCTTAAAGAATTTGATAATAATGTATTTGATAATTCTGAATTATTTAGTTATAATTATCTTTATCGTCAGCAAGAAGTTCCTCAACATATGGTTGATGCTAGTAATAAAGCTGCTATTCAGATTATGAAGAAAATGCTTGATAATCTTCCTAATAAATCTGAACTTAATGACCTTAAAAGTAAAGTATTTAATAATTATGTAGCTAATATTAGAAATAGTTTTGAAAAAACTTGTGCTGAACTTGGTATTGGATTAGATGATAACGGTCATATTGATTTAAATTCTAATGGTACTATTAAAAATCTTAATCGTTTTGTATTCTTTGATAGATTTAAAGAAAATGCTCAACAACAAGGAGTTGAAAAAGCTCTTCTTGAATTTTTTGATTTAGATAGTGCTGGATTTAATAATCTTCCTTTATTCTTATCTAATATTAATAGTAAACTTGAAAGTATTGCTAATAGTTATTTTAATACTAATATTACTAGACAACTTATTAGTGGATGGCATGCTGCTCAGCTATCTGACTTTGGGTT
>CANORX010000097.1 GCA_947569225.1 uncultured Clostridia bacterium | reverse complement strand
CTTAGAACTTCTACTAGTCTTTTCCCAAGTAATTTCTATAGCATACCCCTCAGTTATATAATAACCTTCTCCTGAATCTATATTATAAAGCTTTTGTCTTCCATAACCTTGATTAGCATCTACATTCTTAACTTTATAAGTAATAATATTTTTAGCAGTATACTGTTCTTTAGTAACAGCATCCACATGAGGCTTATCACTCATACTTCTCTTATATACTTTACTACTTTCATCATAAACATAACTTGTCTCATGATAATTAGAATAAGGAATACTAACATTATCTGCTTTCAAAACACCTTCCATATCACTTAACTTAATAGAATCTACACTATAATTAAATAAATTACCTTTATTTGTAGTAGTATCATAACCAAGCTTTAAAATACCACTATCTAACATACTCATCTTAGTAAAACCAGTATGTTCATATAACTTATTAGCTTGTCTATCTCTAAAAAAGTACTTACCTTCATAAATCGTTCCATCTATATTATCTATTCCTAAATTTTTAATATCGCTATAAGCCTGATCACTACCACCCCAATGGGCATAAATAGCATCATTTTCTAAAACATAATCTAAGAAATAAGGTCTACTACTTCTAACTGAACCAATCTTATCAAGAGTTTCTACATCTTTATATAAAGCCATAATTCTTGTAATACCACCTTCAGCAACTATTTCATAATTCAAAAATGACTCTTGAAGACCAGCATGAGGCCAAGCGGCATGATTATTATTAATCATAACAGCTATCGGACGAGATTTACTCTCTTCATCCAATATTTTCTGTATTTTAACTTCCACTGTCTTATTCTTATCTTTATTTTTATTATCGTCTTTATTACTAATAAACTTAGAAACAGTAAAATATCCTAAAACTACAAACAAAAGCAAAAAAACAAACAACACTACTTTAACACTTTTCTTTAACCTTCTTCTTTTCAATTCATATCCCCTCTTATCTTAATATAAGTATAAAACAATATATGAAATATTTAAATATTTTATTAAATTATCATGTAAAGTTTATGAAAAGTAAACAAAACAAACAAATAAATTAAACATATACATTAATTCACTTTTCAAATTCTCACAAACTTATTTTCTTTCTTCATAGACTTCATAACCTACAGTCTCTATAGAAGCACAAGATACTAATAATCTATATTATAAAGCTTTTATGCTGTTTTTATTTTATTTTTAAAATTTATCATTATATTTATACTTATAAAATTCTTACATTTATATCCTCTCTTTCCTTCTATGATTTAATAATAACATACGTTTGGTATCTAATCAAACTTTTTTCGTGATTTTTTTTATGAAGTTTAGCATGACTTTACTATTACTAAAAAATCATTTTACATTCTTTTTAATACAAAAATTCAAAAAACAAAAACTCACTGATAACTCTTCTATCAATCAAGTCTTCATCTCTAAATAAACCCATCATAAATATAAACACACTTTTTCAATGTATTTATGATTACACACAAAACATATCTTTAAATACTTTTTAACATCTCGATGACAAAAATAGATACAAAAAAATTAAATTTAACAAAAATAAAACCCGTAAATACGGGATTAATTACACACTTGGTGGAGCTGACGGGTATCGAGCCCGTGTCCAAAATACTTAACATATAGACATCTACAAGTTTAGTTGGTTTAAAAAATTCAAAAAACATTAAAGGATAGCCAACATTCCCAACATCTTTCTAAGTTTAGTAAAATTCATTATATACCCTAAACAAATATACAATATAGTTCGCTTTTATAAGTCCAAACACTCTTCTCACGAACAAAGAAAAGGTTGAACTGATACCTCTTGCCTAATTAAGCAGCAAAAGCAGGCATCATATTATAATTATCGTTTCCGATTATTTAATTTTTAGATTTATAGTATCCCTACTACTTGCATCTATACACTAACTTATCCTGTCGAAACAAAACAGCCCCATGTACCAAGAATTATACCAAACTATTTACATCATTGTCAATCACTTCAAAGAATATTTCATAACTTTAACTAAATCAATTTTATCCATATTAAAAGCAATATCAATCGCAGACAATCCACTTTTATTCTTCAAATAAGGATTAGCTCCATGCTCAAGCAAAAGCTTAATTACATACTTATTATCTTCATATATAGCTATCATTAAAGGAGAATTATCAAAACGAGAAAAAACATTAGGATTAGCTCCATTAATAAGTAATAACTCTATAAAATAATATAAATTATTATCTATTGCAGAAGACAAAATACTTCCTCCATATATATCCATATAATTAACATCATAATTCTCCATAAATCCAATTAAATATTGCTTAAAAACCCAATTAATATCAGTCTGAAACAATATCTTAGACATATTAATCAAATCATCTTTTTTTATAACAATCACCTAACTAACTTCTTACCATGATTATCCATAAGTTCTATACAACTTTCTAATACCCTAGATTTATCTTTACACTCTATATCTAAAGAGCCTAAAATCTTATCTAACTCATCTAAAGTATTTACTTTAACATCTAAACTATAAACATTATCTAAAACAGTATCTAATGACAAAACACTATCATTATACATTAAAGCTTTAACACTTATTTTTATTATCTCTCCTATACTATCTTTAAAAACATCTATATAATCATATAAAGCACCAACATATGTAGATGGAACTATTTGACTACTAGCAACAAAACTATATGCAACACTATTATCACTATTTTGCGAAGCAATTAAACCAAGCGCTATTTGATTATTATTTAACAAAAATCCATCTTCATATATTTTATATCCAAAATCATCTGCTAAATCCTTAATTTCTTGAACAAACTGTAAATGATTATTTTGATTAAAAGTCACACTAGCTATACTTGTCCAATTAGCATTATTAACTACATTAAAAATACTTTCTCCTCTTCTAATAGTTTCAGTTGAATCATCAAAATTTCTCATAATACTATTATTATCACTCAAAACCAAATCTACACCATTTAAAATTATTTTACTAACTGCCCCACTAGAACTACCATTTCTAAGACTAATTCTTTCTTCTATTAATAATCGTTTTTGTTCTTCTAATTCTTTTATTTTTTCTTCTATTTCTTTTGTTTTTTCATCCATAAAAGATTTAAAAACATCGTCTGCCATTTTTTCAGTTAAAACTTCAATAGTTACTTCTTCTTCATCTGTTTTTAATCCATCAAGAAAATCTCTAAGACCTTCATACTCTTTCTCAGTTGTAGAACTTAACAATCTCTCAAAACTTGTAAAATCATCAGGATTTTTAAATAATCTCCTAAATATTACACTATAAATATCCTTTCCCTCTAAATTTAACCCTGTAGTTAATTCATAGGCATCTTCTATTGCAATTAACATCTCACTTGCTGCTGGCAATCTATCAAATATTTTTTGATTTCTATAAGCTAAATCATATATTAAAGTTATTAAATTAATTAATGTTCTTATTCCAGTTGGTTCATTTATTCCTATAAATTTATTAATAGCCACATCATAAAACAAATTAGGTTTCATATATTCAAGAATTACATTTCTTGTACGACGTACTAAAGGTCCTGTTAATTCTCTAAAATCATTTTTACAAAATACAACCTGTAAATTACCCTTATATTTTGAATCTCTTCCTAAATCTTCAAGTTGTACAGTATTTAATTTTCCTGATTGTAAAAATCCATAGAAAAATACATCTGTTTCTTTTCTTGATTTATCAAATTCATCTAAAAACAATATTACTTTTTTCCCTTTATTAACTGCCTGTATAGCTCTAGTAATAGCACAAGGTATAATTATTTTCTTATCATCTTTGACTACTACTGCAACCATACCTACATCTTCCACTAACTCACCACTACCAGTTGTATCATTACATTGATAATTTATAATTTCTATTTTCTCATCTAAATAAAATTCTACTACACGACTATACGCTTCAACAAAACTTGACTTACCTGCACCAGGAGGCCCATCAAAGCACATAGCATATATATCTTGTCCTACTCCTGAACTACTTCCAAATTTTTTTAACCCCAAATAAGCTTCTACTAATATTTCTTTAGTAGGAAAATATCCAAAACTTTCAAATATTTTTTTTAATTCTTCTGTATCTTTTATTTTAATTCTTTTCATATAAACTCCTATAAATTTCTTAGTCTCTCTAATTTTTTCCTAATTATCTTTTTTCTATC